>NZ_CM001466.1:3090885-3137071 GCF_000231055.2 Saccharomonospora azurea NA-128
TCATCGCGAAGGCCTCGCAGCAGCCGCCGATCCTGACGCTGACCGTGGCCGTGGTGGGTGTGCGCACGTTCGGTCTCGCGCGTGCGGGCCTGCGCTACCTCGAACGGCTGGTCACTCACGACGGGGCGTTCCGCGTGGCCGCGCGCCTGCGGGAGCGGTTGTGGCGGTCGCTGGTGCGGCTCGGCCCGGCCCGCATGCGGGCGCGGCACGGCGAGAGCCTGGGTGAGCTAGTGGACGACGTGGACACCGTGCGCGACCTGCTGCCCAGAGCGGTGACGCCGTTCGGCGTGGTCACGATCGTCGCGCTGGGGGCCATCGCGGTGCAGGCGGCCGTGCTGCCCGAGGCGGGGTGGGCCCTGGCCGCCGCCGTGCTGGTGGCGGGCGTGGGCGCGCCGGCGCTGGCCGTCCTGCTCGACCGGCGGGGGACCGGGACCCTGACGGACGGCCGCCGGGACGTGGCCGCCGGGGTGCTCGGGTGGTTCGAGGGTGCGGGGGAGCTTGTCGGGTTGGGGGCACACGGGGCACACGGGGCGGAGCTGGCCGAGCGTGACGGCGCGCTGGCCGCGCTCGAACGCAGGCAGGCGTGGGGCGAGGGCGCCGCCGACGCGGTCGTGACGGTGGCGACCGGGCTCGCGGCCGTCGCCGGGGTAGTGCTGGCCGCCGACGCTATCGGTGCGGGAACACTGAACCCCGTGCTCGCGCCCGTGCTCGCGTTGGTCCCGCTCGCCCTGGCCGAGGCGCTGGCGATGCTGCCGCCCGCCGCGCAGCACTGGGAGGCGCTGCGCCGAGCGCGGAAGCGACTCGCGACCACGCTCGACGCGGCCCCGCACAAGCTGCCGGACGAGCAAACGGACGAAGAACGTCCCCTCGGCACGGTCGAGCGGGTGGACGGCGGTGCGGTGCGGCTGCGGTCCGTGGACGTGCGCTGGCCCGGCGCCGCGACACCGGTGCTGCGGGACGTCGACCTGGACGTGGAACCCGGAGCGCACGTCGCGGTGGTCGGGCCGTCCGGCGCGGGCAAGTCGTCGCTGTTGGCCGTCGTGCTCGGGTTCCTCCGCCCGGAACACGGCCGCGCCGTCGTTCCGCAACGCGTGGCCTGGGCGCCCCAGGAGCCGCAGCTCGTGTCCACCACGGTCGCAGAGAACCTCCGCCTGGCCGACCCACACGCCGACGACGACCGCCTGCGGGAGGCGTTGATCACCGCGGGCCTCGCCGAGCTCGGCCTCGACGTCGTGCTCGGGGACGCCGGTCGTGGCCTGTCCGGGGGACAGGCGCACCGGGTGGCCCTCGCCCGTGCGGTGCTCGCCGCGGCCGACAGCGACGTGGTGCTGCTCGACGAGCCCACCGCGCACCTGGACGAGCAGACGGCCCGGACGGTGCTGGCGAACCTGCGCACCGCGCTGGCGGGGCGCACCGTGCTGCACGTGACCCACCGCCCCGAGGAGGCCGCCGACGCCGACGTGGTGTGGGAGGTCGCCGACGGCCGCGTCCGTGTCCACGGTGTCCGACGGGACATCGGCCCCAGGATGAGAGCGGGTGATCGGACATAAACTGGGCCTTGCTCATGGAACCGAATCTGGCTGCGCGGGCTCTGGCTGCGGCGACCGAGATCACGGCGTCGGCGTTGTCCGACGTCGATCCGGGCACGGTGCTGGGTACGGTCGTGCGGCACTCCGCCGAACTCGCCGACGCCGACCTCGGGTTGGTGATGGTGCGCTCCGACGACGGCAGCGTCACGGTCGAGTCGGCGTACGGCGCCGACCACCGGGACCTGCTCGGTGTCGTGCTGCCCGCCGAGTCGGCCGCGGGACGGGTGGCGGCCGGTGGCGAGACCGTCGTCACCGACGACGTGACGAGCGACCCTCGCACCTCCCGGTTCGTTCCCGACGTCCTGCACTCCTACGGGCCGTTCGCGGCCGCGTCCTTCGGGCAGGGCGGGCGGCTGCTCGGCGCGCTCACCGTCTACCGGGAGAAGGGCGCGGAGCCGTTCGCGCCGGAGACCATCGAGGTCCTCACGGCGTTCGCGGGACAGGCGGGGGTCGTGCTCGCCCTCGCCGAAGGCGCCAACGCCCGGCACCGCCTCACGCTGTACGAGGAGCGCGAACGCATAGCGCGCGAGTTGCACGACGTCATCGTGCAGCGGCTGTACGCGGCGGGCATGCAGCTCGACCGGGTGCGACGCCGGATGCGGTGGCGGTTCGCGCAGGCCGACGGCGCGCGGCTCGGCGAGGCGATCGACCAGCTCGACGCCACCATCGAGGAGATCCGCGGCACGGTGCGCGAGCTGCGCACCACCGAGATCGAGCCGAGGGAGCCGGTCGCGAAGGAGACCGACCTCGCGGAGTCCGCGCGTGGCGAGGTGCGCATCGCGGGCGAGCTGCTCGGCTACCCGCCCACGCTGGAGCTGTCGGGTGAGCTGGCCGACATCCCCGCCGAGCGCGCCGACCACGTCCGCGCGGCCCTGCGCGAGGCGCTGTCCAACGTGGTCCGGCACTCGGGCGCGAGCGAGGTGCGCGTGACGTTGCACCGCGACGACGCCGGTGTGCGACTGCGGGTGCGCGACAACGGGTGCGGTGTGCCGCGTGACGTCGCCAAGCGCGGGTTGCGCCACCTCGCCGAACGCGCCGAGGGCGCGGGCGGGACGTTCTCCGTGAACTCCTCGCCCAGCATGGGCACGCTGGTGGCGTTCGACCTCCCGCTGCGGTCCTGACCGCCCGGCGTCGGTACGGTCAGCGCCGTTCAGCGCTGCGGGCGGCCACCGTAGCGGGCCACCCACGCGGCGGCCTGCGTGCGCCGCTGCATGCCCAGCTTGGCCAGCAGTGACGTCACGTAGTTCTTCACGGTCTTCTCGGCGAGGAAGAGCTGCTCGGCGATCTCGCGGTTCGACAGCCCCTGCCCGATCAGTTCGAGAACGCTGCGCTCCCGTTCGCTGAGCGCCGCCATCGGATCGCGCTGCACCGGGTTGCGCATCTTGTCGAGCAACCGGGCGGTGGTGAGCGGGTCGAGCAGGGAACGCCCGGCCGCGACCTCCCGCACGGCGTTCACCACGTCCTGCCCGCGCACCTGCTTGAGCAGGTAACCCGAGGCGCCCGCCATGATGGCGCCGACCATGGCCTCTTCGTCGTCGAACGCGGTGAGCACGAGGCACCGCGGCCCGCCGGGGCGCGACCGCAGCTCGCGGCAGAGCGCGATGCCGTCGGTCTCGTTCTCGCCGAGCCGGACGTCCACCACGGCCACGTCGGGTTCGAGGTGCATGGCCACGGCCAGCGCCTCGTCGGCGCTTCCGGCCTCGGCGACCACCTCGATGTCGGGCTCGTCGCTCAGCAGCTCCTTCAACCCGCGACGGACGACCTCGTGGTCGTCGACGAGGAGCACCTCGATCGCCATGCCGTCGAGCGTAGTCGTCGGCCGGGGGCGACCTCAGCCGAACCGTACGCCCGCGGCTTCGCCCTCGATGCTCACGAGGAAGTCGGTGACCGGGGGCTCCCCCGTGCCGGGGTCGAGCACGAGCCCCGCCGCGTTGATCGCCTGGTCCGCGTCGTGGAGCGCGTCGTCGTCGCCCCGGTCGGTGGCGCTGTTCAGGGCGTCGAAGAGTGGGGCGAACTCCGGCCACGCTGGGCCGGGTTCGAAGCGGCAGGCGTGCCAGAACATGTCGGAGCCCTCGTAGGTGAGTGTCCCGACGAGCCGCTCTCCTTTGCGAAGTTCCCAGCGCACGGTCGCCGTCTCCCTTGGTCGGTGTTCTCGCGAGCGTAGGCGCCCGACCCCACTCCGCACGGTCACGCACCCGGATGCAGAGCGTAACCCGCAGGGATTACTCGAAGCGCTGGTCAGGCGTGCCCTTGGTTTACTCGGCTGGACCGAAAGGGGTGGCATGACCGAATGGCGTCAAGAGGCCGCCAGCGCGGTCGAGGCCGAGCTCGAACACGCGCGACGGGCCGTGGAGTGGAACGTGCTGGGTCCGCTGCGGCGGACCGGCGAGGGCGACGTCCTGGTCGACCTTCGAGGGCGTCGGGTTCAGCCGTGGAACGATGTCCGCCTCGCCGGTGCGGACGGTCCCCGGCAGGGCACGGCGGTGCCGGTGAGCACGGAGTTCTCGCGGGGCGTGCTGTGGTTGCACGACGTCGGCCCGCTGCCGCCGGAGTGCGATCGAGCGTGGGCGCGTGAGTGCACCCGCACGCACGTCCTGTCCAGGCTCGCGCGGGGTCTGCGGCAGGTGGGTGACGCGCCGTTGGCCGACCGGCTCGCCGAGGGACGGCTCGACCCGGCGGGCGACGACGCCTACTCGACGTGCTTCGTGCCTGGTCTGCACCTGGTGTGGGGCCCTCCCGGCAGTGGGAAGTCGAACGTCGCCGCGCGGGCCGCCGCGAAGCTGGCCCGGCACGGTAAGCGCGTGCTGCTGGTCACCGAGGAGGCCCTCGCCGCGCGGGCATCGCTGGACGCCGTCGACGACGAGCGCCTCCCCCTTCAGCAGGATCTCGCGATGCTGTCCGAGGTCGAGGCCGAGCTCGTCCGGCTCGACGAGGAGCTCGCCGACTACGACCACGAGGCGTTCCTCGCCGCCGAGCGGCGCATCGAGAACGCGCAGCGCGTCGCCGTGCTGGAAGATGAGTTCGCCGAACTGCGCAGGCAGCACGGGGAGCTCGCGCGGGATGCCGCCGAGGCGACGGAGGCCGTGCGACGCGTTGAGCGCTCGCGCGACAGGGTGGCCGGCGAGCACGCGCGCCGAGCCGAGGCCCGGGTACTCACCCAGCAGCTGGAGAGGGTCGAGCAACGCCTCGACGAGCTGCGCGACCGAATCCGCAACCGCAGCCTGCTCTTCCGCGGACGGAAGACCGACCGGCACGAGCTGCGGGCGGCGGAGGAGGAGCGGCGCGGGCTCGTCGCGCGCATCGACGACTGCCGGCGGCGCGTGAACACCGTGTCCGACGACATCAGGGAGCTCGACGCCGAGCTGGAGCGCCTTGCACAAAACGCGAGTGTGGTCGAACGCGCCGAGGCGGACGCGAGGGCGAAGCTCGACCTGGTGCGCGACGAGCTGATGCGGCTCTCTTCGGCCGGGATCGGCGACGAGGCCGACCACCGCTACTACGCCGACTGCCTCGCCCGCGCGTTCCCGCGGCGCCATGCCGACCGCGAGGCGCTGCGGGAACGGGGCCGTCACCGATCCGCGCTGCGGGGCCGGTTCCAGGAGCGCCTGTGGTGGATCGGGGAACGTGGACACGAGCGCCGGTGTGCGGAGGAGGCGCGATCGTGGACCTCGGAGCGCGTCGTCGTCACGACGCTGGCGGGGCTTCCCGCCACCCAGGGCGCGTTCGACGTGGTCCTCGTCGACGACGCCGGGTCGGCGCGGCTGTGCGACGTGCTGCTGGCCGTGGCGCAGGCCCGCGAGACGGCCGTGGTGTTCGGCGATCTCGCCCAGCCGTGGCCGCAGGTGTCTCCTCCTGCGTTGGAGGAGCGGCCCGAGGTCGCGCAGTGGATTTTGTCCACGCCGTTCAGCCAGTGCGGCATCCTCACGCCGTCCGACGCGCACGCCCACCCCGGTTGTGCCGTGTTGACCCGGCAGTACCGGGTCGGGCCCGCGGTGCAGGCGATCGCCGACAACATCGGGTACTCCGCGCTGTCGTGCGCCCAGGACCGGCACACGGAGGTGGTCCTGCTCGACACGGCCGGCGCACCGGTGGAGCGTGCGGCGCTGGTGCAGCTGATCTCCGAGGACGGTGGGGCGGTGCTCGTGCCGTCGGCCGAGGCGGTCGAGCAGTGGCGGGCCGTCCTGCACGACACGTTCACCGTCGACGTGGGGACGGCGACGACGGTCACCGGGCACGAGTTCGGCACGGTGGTCCTCGACCTCACCACCGACGATTGGCACGACCGGGTGCGCTCGTTCATCTCCGGCATCGCCCGGGCCAGGGACGTGCTGTACCTGGTGGCGGACCTCGGCGCGGTCCGTACCGCCCCGACGGGCACGCCGCTCGGCGCGGTGAACGCCCTGCACGCACAGGGTGGGCTCGTGGTGCGGCGCCTCGGCGAGGTGCTGATTCCGCAGCAGAGGCAACAGTCCGCCACCGATTGGGCCCTGACCGTGATCAACCAGTCCACGCCGGATGGCACGATAGCCGGGTGAGTCGTCGATCGGACCTGCGCGCGTTCCTCCTCACTCTGGACGTCGAGACGCTCGTGGACGTCCTCTGTGAGCAGGCCGATCGGGATGAGGAGCTGAGGCGACGGCTGAGCACGCTTCGGGAGACGGAGGAACCCACCCGTGCCGTGCTCGACGACGGTGCCGCCCAGGCGGACGGCGTGCAGTTCGACTCGGTGCTCGACACGGTCGCCCGGCTGCTCGACGCCGGGACGTCCGCCGATGTCACCTCGCTGGCGCGCAGGACGGCCGACCGTCTCGCGGCGGCCGTGCGGGACGGCGAGGATCCCTCGCCGCACCTCACCGAGCAGCTCGGACGCGCGGTGTCGCTCTACGCGCGAGCCTGCACCGCCCACCCACCGCCCGCCACGGAACTCGCCGAGTGGATCGTCCGACTCGCCTTCGAGCGCCCGGACCGGTGCGAGGTGCGGCTCGCCGACTTCGCCGAAGCGCTCGGTGCCGACGGGATCGCCCAGGTCAGGGCGGCCGTGGACGCGGTCCTCGCCGACTCTCCCGTGGACGACGAGGACGGCGGCGATCCGATGCGCATGCGCGTCGCCCGCGCTCTGCGGCTGGAGATCGCCGAGATCACCTCGGACGTCGACACGGTGGTGAGCCTGCTGTCGGAGGAGCTGCCCCGGCTCGACGTCAGCCTGCGCATCGTGCGCGTGCTCAGGGCGGCGGGACGGCACTCGGAGGCCATCGCGCACGCGGCGAAGGCGCTGGGCAACGGCGCGGCGAGCCGCACCGAGACCGCGGGTGGAGTGGTCGAGGCGCTCGAACGCGTGCGAACGCGGCAGTCGCCTGTGGACACCTCCGACGTCGAGGCGCTACTGCGCGGCAACCGGTTCGACGAGGCGTGGAAGGCCGCGGCGGGACACGAACCTTCCGATCTGATCCCGCTCTACCGCGAATGCGTGGAACGGCTCATCGAGTCCCGGAACTCGCAGTGTTACGAACGTGCGGCCGGCCAACTGCGGAGGTTGCGGTTGCTGTACCGGCGTGCGGGCGCGTCCGCGGAGTTCTCCGCCTACCTGGCCGAGTTGCTCGCCCGCCACAAGCGCAAGACACGGTTGCGCGACGAACTCCGCAAGGCCCGCGTCGCCCTGCCCAAGGTGCTCGCCGGCTGAGTCACCGGGTGGGCGTCTCCGAGGACGGAGTCGAGCGCCGACGCCGCGTGTCGTGGACGTCCAGCGCCATCGGGCCGACGGCCATCACCGACAGCACGGCCACGCCCAGCATCCCGCCTACCCAGGTCATAATGTCCGCCATCATCGTGGTCGCCCCCTGCCGAACCGGTGTGTCGTCTCCTGTCCAGGGTCGGGCGTGGAGGTGTGCGCGGGTATCGGCCAGATGGTTGGTGCTTGTGGCCTCCTTCGGCCGATCGACCTAGACATCGTCACGGGATCGCTCCTCGAGGTGCGGGTGTGGGCGAGCCGAACCGAACGTCGCCGCGAGAGCACCCGCGACGGCCCGGGCCGTTCTGGCCAGGGCGAGGTTCTCGGACGTGCTGCGTTCTTGCTGGGCATGCACCAGGGCGTGCACACCGGATCTCTCGCCGGTCGACGCCACGCAGCGGGCCGCGACGTCGACGCACGCCCGAAGCTGTCGAGGCGCCCGCATGCGTTGCCAGTCGTCGAGGGTGAGCTGCGCCAGCTTGGCGGCTTCGGGGACGCGCCCGAGGGTCAGCAGTGCCTCGGCGAGCACGGTGCCCGCCGACGCCGTGATCCAGGTGGCCGCCGCGGCCTTGGCCCGCACGCGTGCGCGGGCGAGGAGGTCCGCTCCCCGGCCGAGGTCGGTGAGCAGCGCGGCGCGTCCCTCGGCGTAGGCGGCGAGAGCGATGCTGCGACCGGGGGAGCACTCGCGGGCGAACCGGGTCGCCAACTCCGCGTTGCGCCGTGCCTCGTGGTGGTGTCCGACGCGCGTCGCCACCAGTGACAGGAACGCGTGGGCGTCGGCTCTGCAGTGGTCGGGCACCTCGGGCAGCGCGAGCAGTTCGTGGCACACCGTCGCCGTGCGGTCGGTGTCGCCGAGGTCGTGGTACACGCTGATCAGCGTGTGGACGGCAGCGCACCGCTGGTGCGGAGTGGTCGCCAGCTCGGCGGCCCGGGCGGCGAGGCGCAGGCCTTCCTCGGGCAGTCCACACCGGAGCGCGGCGTCCGCACCGGAGGCCGCCGCCAGCGGGTGGCGTGACAGGCGGGGGTCGGGGTCGCGCGCCACCGCGAGTTGCCACGACAGCAGCGAGGGCACGGGACGGTAGCGGGTGAGCGATCCGAGCAGGCCGGTGAGATCCGCGGCGAGGGCGGGTTGCTCCACCACGGCCCAGCGCAGTGCCGCGCGCACGTCGTCCTGCATGCGGTCCAACCGCCGGAACCCGGAGAGGTCGTCGTCCGGGGGCGCGGACGCCGCGGTGAGGGCGTCGACGCACCACAGCGCATGCCGTTGCCGGGCCTTGTGTTCGGCCTCGGTGCCCGCGAACCACCCCAGGGCGTGCCTGCGCACCAGGTCGGGCATCCGGAGGTGGGAGTCGGTGGTGGGGGAGAGCAGGCCTGCCCGCGCGAGCTCGGCGAGGGGATCGCCCACCGCACCCTCGGACCCGGCCACCGCCTCGGCGGCCTCGCGAGGGATGTCGCCGCCGAACACCGTCAGCGCCCCGAGGACATCGCGGTGCGCCGCGGTGAGCCGGGCGCACGCCCCTTCGGCGAGGTCGGTCGGCCAGGCCTGCGACTCCGCCGGATCGTCGACCCCGTCGGCGTCGACCACGCGGGCTGCGAGGACCTCGATGTTCAGCGGCAGGCACTCGGCCCGGTGCAGGGCGGTGCGGCCCGCCTCGGCGTCGGCGGCGTCCCGTGGATAGTCGGGCCGGATGCGGCAGGCCCGGTCGCGCAGCAGCGTCCCGGCACGTGACTCCAGGACGTCGCGCACCCCGTCCCGGGCCAGCGGGCCCAGCGGCAGCACGCACTCGCCCGCGAGGCCGAGCCGGACCCGGCTCGTCACCACGACGGTGACGTGCTGACACCGGGCTCGCAGGCGACGCACGAGCGTGCGGGCCGCGGTGAGCACCCGCTCGCACCCGTCGAGGACGAGCACGTGTCGCCGTCCGCACAGGTACTCGGTGAGCACCCCGGCGAGGTCGTCGGCGTCGCCGGGCCCCCGCGCGTGCAGGCCCACGGCGGTCGCCACCCGGTCGACCACCTCGGCGGGATCGCTTGTGGACAGCCGGACGACCGTCGTGGGCAGTTCCGTCGTGGCCAGTGCTTCGAGGACGAGCCGGGTCTTTCCGCCCCCGGCCGCGCCGGTCACGGTGACGAGCCGATCGCGATGGAACATCGTGGACAGTCGAGCGAGTTCGTGCCCGCGGCCCATGAACGTCGTGCCGAGAGCCCGCACCGCCCGGGTCAGCGGAGCCGGTTCCCGTCCGGTCACGGCGCGATAGGTCTCCCGCAGCTCGGTGCTCGGCCCCTCGCCGAGCTCGTCCGCGAGCCGCTCGACCAGCTGGTCGTAACACGCGGCGGCGTCGTCGGTCATGCCGAGCCGGTGCAGGGCCCACATCGCATGGGCGCAGGCGCGTTCCCGCAGCGGCTCCGCCGACAGCAGGGAGAGCAGCCGCCCCGCCGCGTGCTCCACGCGACCGAGTTCGAGCTCGTGCGCGGCCAGGGATTCCACGGCGAGCGCCCGCAGCTGCCGCAGCCGCGTGGCCTCGGCGTGGTCGATGCCGTCCCTCCGCAGGTCGGGCAGCGGGTCGTCGCGCCACAGCGCGAGGGCGCGCTCCAGGATGGACACCGCCTCCCGAGCCGCGCACCAGCGCGCGGCCTCCACCATGCGCTCGAAACGCACCGAGTCGAGCAGCTCGGGATCCAGGGTGAGCACGCACCCGCTCGCCGTCCACGCGATGTCCGCCTCGGGCGCCAGCAGGGTGCGCAGGCGCGAGATCCGGGCGTCGAGGGCGTCGACCGGATGGGCCGGTCGCTCGTCGGCGGCCCACACGAGCCCCACGAGAGCGTCGGCGGGCACGCCCCGGTTGACGTCGGCCACCAGGGCCGATAGGACAGCGCGCATGGCCCGGTCGTTGATCGGTTGCTCGACCCCCCGCCGGCTGAGGCGCAGGGGGCCGAGAACGCTGACGAATGGGGGAGGCGGGCCCTTGCTCACACGGGCCATGGTCGGGCCGCACCCGGGGTTCGACCACTCGGACAGTCACCGGTCCGGGTGAAGGTGTCGACGTGGTGCCTACAACTTGCGCAGCCGGACGCGGTTGATCGAGTGGTCGCAGTCCTTGCGCAGCACCAGCGTCGCCCTGGGCCGGGTGGGGCGGATGTTCTCCACCAGGTTCGGCTCGTTGATCGTCTTCCACAGGTGCCGCGCCTCGGCCCGGGCCTCGTCGTCGGGTAGACCGGCGAAGTGGTGGAAGTGCGACGCCGGGTCGGCGAACGCCGTGTGCCGCAGCTTCAGGAACCGCTCGATGTACCACTGCTCGATGTCGGCGGTGTGGGCG
The DNA here is from genome assembly GCF_000231055.2 of Saccharomonospora azurea NA-128. Taxonomy (GTDB): domain Bacteria; phylum Actinomycetota; class Actinomycetes; order Mycobacteriales; family Pseudonocardiaceae; genus Saccharomonospora; species Saccharomonospora azurea. The sequence continues at coordinate 3,101,520 of NZ_CM001466.1, forward strand.
TCGACGTAGATCGAGAAGTCGAACAGGTCCGACACCGTGAGCCGGGGGCCGGGTTGCAGGACGTTGAGCCCTTCGAGGATCAGGATGTCCGGCCTGCGGACGACCTGCTCCTCGCCGGGGAGGATGTCGTAGGCCAGGTGCGAGTAGACCGGGGCCCTGACCTCCTCGGCACCGGACTTGACCTCGGTGACGAAGCGGAGCAGCGCCCGGCGGTCGTAGCTCTCGGGGAACCCCTTGCGGTGCATGAGGCCCCGGCGGACCAGCTCCTCCCGCGGATAGAGGAAGCCGTCCGTGGTCACGAGGTCGACTCTCGGGTGGTCCGGCCAGCGCGCCAGCAGGGTGCGCAGGATGCGGGCGGTGGTGGACTTGCCCACCGCCACGCTGCCCGCGACGCCGATGATGAACGGGACCTTGGTGCCGCGCGACTCCTCGCCGAGGAAGGTGGTCGTGGCCTCGTACAACCGCTGACGTGCCGCCACCTGCAGGTTGATCAGGCGCGACAGCGGGAGGTACACCTCCGCGACCTCGTTGAGGTCGATCTGCTCGCCCAGGCCGCGCAGCCCCGCGAGTTCGTCGGCGGTCAGCGGCAACGGAGTCGAACGACGCAGTTCACGCCACTGGTCACGTTGTAGTTCGACGTAGGGACTGCGCTCACGGACCCGCGCCATTCGCTCACTCCTCGCCCGTCGATGGGCCGGCGCCGTACATCGGCAATTCACGCGCATTCAACGGTAAGTGTTGTCGAGGCGTGGCGGGTTGTGACGTTCTACACGCACGACGGTGATGTGAATCGCCGTCGCCGGTGCGCGTCAGCGCCGGGCGAAAACCTCGTCCCAGGCCGCCGCCACCTGGCGGGCGCAGACGCGAGGGGACACCCCGCCGACACCCGTGCCCAGCCCCGGCATGGCGATCGTCTCCACGACGTCACGGAACCGCGTGCCGTGCTCGAACTGGCCGTCTCGCCACAGCAGGAACACCGCGCGGGCCGCGAGGTACGGGTGCACCGTGTCGTCGGGCAGCCGCTCGCCCGGTTCCCGCATCGTCGGCGCGCTGATCAACCATTCCGGCAGCGGCTCCCCGGTGGGGACGACGACGGCTTCACCGATCGGTAGTTCTCCGCCGTGATAGGCGAGGATCGTGCTGCGCACCTGCTGCTCGATACCGGGGAAGGCCTGCGTGTACACGGCGTCGACCCCGCCGCGCATCCAGCCGTGGCTGTTGGCGGGACTGACCACCGCCTGCGCGCGGATGTCGAGCACCGAACCCCGGTGCACCCGCACCGGTCCGTCCACGGCGCCCGCGACGTCGTGCCAGGCCTGGGCGAGGGAGTCGTCGACTGCGCACAACACCAGCTCCGGGACTGCGGAAGAGGTCATTGCGCCCGTGCCGTTCCACGTGTGCGTGCCTGATTCGGCGGTCACGCCCACAGCATGGCAAAAAACCCTGCCGGTGGTAACCACGTATCCAACCACCTGGACGCGCAGTGCGGGTGAGGATCGTCTCATCTCGGCTCCGGCGTAGCCTCTGACGCATGTCGCGCATCGCCTTCTTCGGCCCCGTCGGGACGTTCTCGGAGCAGGCCGCCCTGGAACTGGCCACCGATCAGGAACTCGTCGCGGTGGAGACGATCCCCGCCGCGTTGACCGCCGTGCGTAAGGGAGACGCCGAGTTCGCGTGCGTGCCGGTGGAGAACTCCGTGGAGGGCCCCGTCACCGCGACGCTCGACGGCCTCGCCGAGGACTCACCGCTGGTGGCGGTGGCGGAGGCGTTGTTGCCGGTGCACTTCAGCGTGCTGACCCGGCCGGACGTAAAGAAGGTCCGCACCGTCGCGAGTCATCCTCATGCTCTCGCGCAGGTCCGGCACTGGTTGGAGCGCAACCTGCCGGAGGCGCGGCCCGTGGTGGCGTCGTCCACGGCCGCCGCCGCCGTGGCGGTGCGCGACGGCGAGTACGACGCGGCGGTGACCGCTCCGGTGGCCGCGCGCACCTATCCGCTCCGGGTGCTCGCCGAAGGGGTGGCCGACGTCCCCGACGCGCGGACGCGGTTCTTGCTGCTGACGCCTCCCGGCCCGCTGCCGGAGCCGACGGGGGCCGACCGCACCTCGATCGTGGCCTCCACCAAGAACCGCACCGGCGCGCTGCTCGAACTCCTCGCCGAACTCGCGTCGCGGGGCATCAACCTGACCCGGCTCGACGCGCGGCCGATCAAGGGCAACTTCGGGCTCTACCGCTTCTTCCTCGACTTCGAGGGCCATGTCGCCGAAGCGCGGATCGGCGACGCGCTCGCCGCGCTGAAGCGGCGCTGCGAGGTCCGCTTCCTCGGCTCGCATCCGCGTGCGGACGGTGTGCGGGCCACCGTGGGTGCCGACGCGTCCGACGCCGACTTCGCCGCCGCGGCCCGGTGGGTCGAGACGGTCAGGAGTGGCGAGTCGGCGTGAGCTCGTGGTCGCGCACCGACACCCACGCGATCACCGCCACCACGAGCATCCCGGCCCCGGAGAGGACGAACGTCGCTCCCGCCGTGCCGAGCCACCGGGTCGTCAGCCCGCCGAGCAGCGCGCCGATGGGCAGGGATCCCCACACCACCGTGCGCCACACACCGAGCACCCGGCCCAGCAACTCCTCCGGCACCAGGGTGTGGCGGGCGGTGGCGAGTAGGACGTTGACGACCACGATCGCCGCCGCGAACAGTGCGAAGAGCACGCCCGCGACGATCGGATCGGTCACCAGGCCCATGGCGAGGAACGTCGCTCCACAGCCCACCAGCCCGATCAGCAGGGTGCTCGTGTCGCCCAGGCGGTCCAGCAGCCGTGACGCCACCGCCGCGCCGAGCAGCCCGCCGATGCCTCCGGCGAACCCGAACACCCCGAACGCCGCCTCGCTCAGGCCGAGGTCGTCGAGCGCGTAGAGCACGAGCTGCGCCTGCGCCATCTCGCTGATCAGCGCGGTCAGGCCGGCGACGAGGACGAGACGCGCCACCACGGGATGGTGGCGAACCCAGCGCAGGCCGTGCACGATGTCGGCCCGCACGGACGCCGTGGGCGCCGTGGAAGCCGTCGACTCACCTTGCCCCCGCTCGGGGCGGTAGCTGCCCGGCAGCACCGCCAGCAGCACCGCGCCCAGCGCGAACGCCACCGAGTCGATGGCGAAGGGGAACGCCGCGAACAGCGCGAACGTCAGGCTGCCCACCGGGCCGCCGAGGAAGGTCTGCCCCACGATCTCCGCGGCCTGGAGCTTGCTGTTGGCGCCCGCGAGACCACCGCGCTCCACGACGGCCGGGATCAGCACGTTGGTCGCGCTGTCGGCCACGGTCTCCGCCGTGCCCACCAGCAGCGCGGCGACGTAGACGAGCCAGATGCTCGTCGCGTCGAGGTGGACCAGCAGCGCCACGAGGCCCACCACCGCGGCGCGGACGGAGTTGGCGACGACGACGGCCTTGCGGCGGTCGATGCGGTCGAGCAGCGCACCCGCCAGCACACCGAAGAGCAGCCAGGGCAGGAACTGGGCCGCCGACAACCCCGCGATCAGCAGCGGGTCCTGGGTCACCTGGACGGCGAGCAGCGGGAACGCGACCTTCGCGATGCCGTCGCCGAGGTTGGCGAAGGCGCTGGAGCCCACCAGAAGGTTCAAGCGCCTGGTCTGCGGAACGGACTGCTCGCTCATCGCGTACCCGGCGACGGATCGCCGGTCGCGTCGGTGCGGGGCGACCGGGGAACTCGGTTCATCGGACTACCCCCAGCCGAGTTCGTGCAGCCGGGCGTCGTCGATGCCGAAGTGGTGGGCGACCTCGTGCACGACGGTGATCAACACTTCTTCGACGACGTCCTCCTCCGTCTCGCAGATCGCCAGGATCGGCTCCCGGTAGATCGAGATGCGGTCGGGCAGCACGCCCCCGTAGTCGTGACCTCGCTCGGTCAGAGCGACGCCGTGGTAGAGCCCGAGGAGGTCGTGCTCCCGCTCATGGTGATCTTCGACGAGAACGACGACGTTGTCCATCGCCGCGGCGAACTCCGGGGGAAGTTGGTCGAGGGCGTCGGCGACGAGTTCCTCGAACCGCTTCCGGCTCATCTCGACGGGCATGTCTCAACCACCGCTTTCCTGGCCCCCGGGCGAGCTCGGCCGGCCTGCGCCGTCCTCCTGTGGGGCGTCGCCGCCCGCGTCGTTCTCGCCGTCCCCGCCGTCCGACGAGCCGCCGTCGGCGTTCTCGCCGTCGCCGTCCGCCGCGCCGCCGTCCTGGCCGCCCTTGTCGCTGCTGTCGTCCCCGCCCTTGTCGTCGCCGTCGTCCCCGTCCTTCTTGTCGTCCTTCTCGTCGCTGTCCTTCACACTGCCCTGGACGGGCGCGAGCCCGCTGTGGTCCTCCAGCGTGGCGCCGACCTTGCAGTTGACGAGCGTGGAACCGGCCTCCCAGCTCTCCTCGGAACGTGTGTCCCAGCTCAGGATGAGCCCGTCCTTCGCCAGCGCCTCGACGTCCTTGCCGCCGGTGTACTTGTGCACGAGCTTCGCGCACTTCGGTTCGAGCCACTCCTTCTGCTCGTCCTCCGACGGGTAGGAGTCGAACTCGTCGGAGAGGTCGACCGTGGCGACGATCTCGTAGGAGTGTTGCGTGTCACAGTCGATCGGATCGCCGACAGTCTTGTCGACCAGTGCGAGGCAGGTGCCGGGTTCCCAGACGTAGGACTGGTCGAGGTCGTTCGCGGGCTCCGTCAGGACCTGGAGGCCGCCGCCGGGGCCGACCCACTGGAGCCCGCAGTGCAGCGTGCGGTTGCCGTTCGCCCACTGCTTCTCGTCGGGGCGCAGCACACCGATGCTCAGCTTGCCCTCGGGGTCCAGCGGGTCGTCGAGATAGTCCTCGACCAGCGGTCCGCAGTGTTCCTTGGTGAGCTCCCGCCACGCCTTGTCGTCCGGCGGGGGTGCCTTCGGACCGTGTTCCGACTTCAGATCCGCGACGCCGACGACTTCGAACAGGTGCTCTCCGTCACAGGACACCTTGTGCACGTCGCCCGCGTCCGCCTCGGTCCAGTTCAGACAACTGCCGGGCGGGGAGCGGAAGGCCGCCTCGCGCACCTTGGCCACCTGCTCGGCCTTCTCCTCGGCCTGCCGTTCCGCCAGAACCTGCGGGTCTTCGGGTACCCACGAGAAAATCCAGCTGAGTGCCATCGCGACGAGGGCACCCACGAAGGCACCCCCCATCAACACGCGGGTACGCAGGGCCGGGTCGTCGGGCCGGTGAGCAGGCTGGTCGGACATCAGCACCATCATGCCTGTTCCGGCCTGCGCTCGTGAGCGAGTGGCTAAGGTGACATACCGCATGGCCCGCGGTCTTGGAGTGCGCGATGACGGATGACAACCAAAAGGATGATCGGCGCGGCTCGATGCGCTTTCAGAATCCTGAGACGACCACGCCCCGGGAGCCGACGCTCGCCGAGAAACGGGCCCGGCTCAAGGCGGTAGAGGAGCAGCGTCGCCGTGCCGAGGAGGAACAGCAGGCGCGTCAGGCCGCGGAGGAGAAGGCCCGCAGCCGGCGCAAGCTGCTGGGCGCGGGCGGTGTGACGGTCGGCCTGGTCGGCGTGGTCGCCGCCTGGTACCTCGTCGCCGTGCCCGACGAGGTCACCGCGGTGTGCACAACCGCCGACGGCACGATCGTGGACGACGACTACTGCGACGACGACTACGTCAGCTCGCACCACGGCTACCACAGCGGCGGCTGGGTGTTCATCCCGATGCCGGGCGGCGGCACCCAGCAGTACCGCTACAACTACGGCGGCACGGGTACGGTGGGCCAGCCGGTGAGCGGCGGTACGTACACGCGCCCGTCCAACGCCTCCATCACGACGAAGTCGGGCACCACGGTGCAGCGGGGCGGGTTCGGCATCAGTGGCGGCAGCTTCGGCAAGGGCGGGGGTTCCTGACGTGCGGCGAGAGACGGGGACACCCCGCGCGGACTGGGAGAAGATCGTCGGCGAGCAGGGGCTGGTGTTCGGCACCCCCGCGCGGTACGCGACGGGTCAGCCTCGCCCGTACTGGGACGAGTCCGTGCACTACGTCTTCGACATGGCCGAGATCCTCTCGATCGAGGCGGACGTCGAACTGCTGCACTCGATGTGCCTGGAGGCCGTCGACCACGTCGTGACCGCGGAGCGGTACGCGGAGTTCGGGCTGCCCGAGTGGGTGTGGCCGCACATCGCCGAGTCGTGGCGCCGCGGCGATCCGCACGTCTACGGCCGGTTCGACGTGCGCTACGACGGTCGTAGCCCGGCGAAGCTGCTGGAGTACAACGCCGACACCCCGACCTCCCTGCTGGAGGCGGCCATCCTGCAGTGGTACTGGAAGGAAGACGTCCACCCGGACGACGACCAGTGGAACTCGCTGCACGAACAGCTCGTCGAACGCTGGCAGGCCGTGGGGGCGAAGCTCCCGTCGAACGAGGTGCACTTCAGCTGGTCGGGCGCCGACCCGACGGGCGAGGACCACCTGACCGTGACCTACCTCCAGGAGACGGCGGCCGAAGCCGGCCTGGACACGGTGGGGCTGGCCATCGAGGAGATCGGCTGGGATCCGCTGCTCAAGCGGTTCGTCGATCTCGAAGAGGCTCCCATGGACAACATCCTGAAGCTGTACCCGTGGGAGTGGGTGATCGACGAGGAGTTCGGCCGCTACGCCGTCGAGTCGCTGCCGCAGACACTGTGGATCGAACCACTGTGGAAGATGCTGCTGTCCAACAAGGCGATCCTCGGCATCCTGTGGGAGAACTACCCGGGCCACCCGAACCTGCTGCCCGCCTTCAACGACCAGCCCGGAATGCTCACCGAGTACGTGCGCAAGCCGAAGCTGGGTCGTGAGGGCGCCAACGTGCAGATCGTCGCTCCCGGGTACGAGACCGAGACCGGCGGCGTCTACGGTTCCGAGGGTTTCGTCTACCAGGCTTTCGATCCGCTTCCCGAGTTCGACGGCTACCGGCCCGTGCTGGGCGCCTGGATCGTCGGTGACAACGCGGCGGGTCTCGGGATTCGCGAGTCGTCCGGTCTGGTGACGGATGACGGCGCGGCCTTCGTGCCGCACCGCATACCGCAGTCGTGATAGGACACGACCGCAACCTGCTCAACCGACCTGGGAGACCCTCGTGCTCGTCGCACTGTCCGAGAATTTCGGTACCGACCTCGCCAGGGGCATCGGGGCGATCATGCTGTACGCGATCGTCGGCCTCGTCCTCATGGTGCTCGGCTTCTACGCCATCGACCTCACCACGCCGGGCAAGCTGTCCGAACTCGTTCGCGCGGGTCTGCCGAACGCCGTGGTGATCACGGCGTCGGGTCTGGTGTCGATGGCGTTCATCGTCGTCGTGGCCATCTGGACGTCGGCGAGCGACCTGCTCGAAGGCCTGATCACCTCGCTCGTGTACGGCCTGGTGGGCATCGTCGCCCAGGTGCTGGCGGTGCGTTCGCTGGAGTGGGTCACCCGCATCGACGTGCGCTCGACGATCGAGAGCGAGAAGTACACGCCCGCGAGCTTCATCGTGGCCGCCGCGCACCTGGCGTTGGGCCTCGTGGTCGCGGTCGCCATCTCCTGACGCCGGCGTCCGGGCATCCAGGCCGTCCAGGCCGACCGAGTCCCGCGAGTCCCCGATCCATCGGGGGCCGCGGGACTACTCGTCGGTATCGCCTTGGTCTCCAAAACCCGGTTCGGGGGAAAACCTCCACTACGGTGTCTCCGTGCGGTTACTGCGGACACCCGAAGACCGATTCGACGACCTGCCCGATTTCGATTTGCCCGCCTTCCACGCGGACGTCGACCACCCGATGGACGGCATCATCAGAATCGGCTACGTGGAAGCCGGCCCGCCCGACGGTCCGACCGTGTTGCTGCTGCACGGCGAACCGAGTTGGTCCTACCTCTACCGGCGGATGGTGCCGGTGCTCGCCGAGGCCGGGATCCGCGCCGTCGCGCCCGACCTCGTGGGGTTCGGACGCTCCGACAAGCCGGCCGACGTCGCCGACCACACCTACGCACGCCACGTCGAGTGGATGCGGGCGTTCGCGTTCGACGCCCTCGACCTGCGTGACGTGGTCCTCGTGGGACAGGACTGGGGCGGCCTGATCGGACTGCGGCTCGTCGCGGAGAACCTCGACCGGTTCGCGGGCGTCGTCGCGGCCAACACCGGACTGCCCACAGGGGACCAGTCGATGCCCGCGTCGTGGTGGGCGTTCCACGACGCGGTGCAGAACGCGCCCGTGCTCGACATCGCCCGGTTCGTGCAGTCGGGGTGCACCCGCACGCTGACCGAGGCGGAGCGGGCCGCCTACGACGCGCCGTTTCCCAACGAGATGTACAAGGCCGGTCCGCGCGCGATGCCGGGGCTGGTGCCCACCAGGCCCGACGACGAGGCGTCGCAGGCCAACCGCGCCGCGTGGAAGACGCTGGCGGGATCGACGCTGCCGTTCTTGTGCGCGTTCTCCGACGGCGACCCGATCACGGCGGGCATGGAGCCGATCCTGCGGCGGACCATGCCGGGGGCGGCGAACCTGCGACACCCGACCATCACGGGAGCGGGTCACTTCCTGCAGGAGGACAAGGGCGAGGAGTTGGCGGGCATCGTGGCCGAGTTCGTGCACGGAGTGAGGGCGCGGAGCTGACCGCGCCGACGGACGGGAAATCGGCGAAAACGAGTGACCGGGTTGGCGGGGTGCGACAGGCCCCGGTCTAGGCTGGCTAACCGTGATTGACCTGAGGACTCTGCGCGAGGAACCGGACGTCGTGCGCGCGTCGCAGCGCGCCCGCGGTGAGGACGTCGGCGTTGTGGACAGGTTGCTGTCCCTCGATGCCAGGCGCAGGTCCGCGATCGCCACCGCCGACAACCTCCGCGCCGAACAGAAGCAGCTCGGCAAGCGCATCGGCAAGGCGTCCGGGGAGGAGCGCGAGTCGCTGCTCGCGCGCGGCAAGGAACTCGCCGCCCAGGTCAAGGCCGCCGAAGCCGAGCAGAAGCGGGCGGGCGAGGAGTTCGACGAGCTCCACCGCGTGGTCCCGAACGTCGTGCACCCGGAGGTGCCGGCGGGCGGTGAGGACGACTTCGTGGTGCTCAAGCACGTGGGCACCCCCCGGGAGTTCGACTTCACGCCGAAGGACCACCTGGAGCTGGGCGAGACTCTCGGTGCCCTCGACATGGAGCGCGGGGCCAAGGTGTCGGGTGCCCGCTTCTACTTCCTCACCGGGATCGGCGCCCGGCTGCAGCTCGCCCTGCTGAACATGGCGGCGGCACAGGCGGTGGAGAACGGCTTCCAGCTGATGATCCCGCCGGTGCTCGTGCGGCCCGAGGTCATGGCCGGGACGGGTTTCCTCGGCGCGCACTCCTCGGAGGTGTACCGCCTGCCCGACGACGACCTGTACCTGGTCGGGACGTCGGAGGTGCCGCTCGCCGGGTACCACTCGGACGAGATCGTCGACCTGTCGGCCGGCCCGCTGCGGTACGCGGGGTGGTCGTCGTGCTTCCGCCGCGAGGCGGGCTCCTACGGCAAGGACACCCGGGGCATCATCCGCGTCCACCAGTTCGACAAGGTGGAGATGTTCGTCTTCTGCACCCCGGACGAGGCCGAGGCCGAACACGCGAAGCTGCTCGCGTGGGAGGAGGAGATGCTCGCGAAGATCGAGGTGCCCTACCGGGTGATCGACACCGCGGCGGGCGACCTCGGTACCAGTGCCGCGCGCAAGTACGACTGCGAGGCGTGGGTGCCCACCCAGCAGGCGTACCGCGAGCTGACGTCGACGTCGAACTGCACGACGTTCCAGGCGCGCAGGTTGTCGGTGCGCTACCGGGACGAGGACGGGCGCCCGCAGATCGCGGCGACGTTGAACGGCACGCTCGCCACCACGCGCTGGATCGTGGCCATCCTGGAGAACCACCAGCAGCCCGACGGTTCGGTGCGCGTGCCGGAGGCGATGCGTCCGTTCCTCGGTGGACTGTCCGTTCTCGAACCGAAGGCCTGATTCGAGCTTTCCGCAGGTCGTCCCACGATCGGGTTCGGCGCACTAGTCTGTGCCGGAAGGCGATCCGGGAGGTCTCGTGCGGGGGAGTGTCTTCGCCGTTCTGAGTTGCGCGACGGTGTTGCTGGCGGGATGCACGACCACGGTGACGGGCACGCCGGAACCGGCGTCGCCTCCCAGCGGTGAGGCCCAGGCGGTCGCGGGCGAGCCGTGCGAGTTGCTGACGCCGGAGGAGGCCGCCGCTCTCGACTACGAGGACGAGGGCGCGTTCACCGCGGGCGATCCCGGGCAGTTGCTGCCCTCGTTCTGTACCTGGTCGCCTCTGTACGACGACGTGGGCCGGGACTCGCTCGACGTGTACTTCTCCGTCGACATCCCCCTCACCGACTACATGGCCGGTGTGGCGCCGGAGTGGGAGAAGGAGATCGGTGGGCTGACGTGGGCGCGCTATCCGAGCACGGTGGGCGGTGAGTCGCTGTGCTCGCTCGTCACCGAGCTCTCGCCCTCGTCGTTCGTGCTGATCATGAGCAGCGACTTCGCGGACGAGTCGCAGGCCTGTGAGCAGGCCGAGGAAGTGGCGCCGTTCGTGTCCTCCCACCTGCCCGGCGGTGCGCCCGCGACGATCGAACCACGGGAGCCGAGTCCGCTGGAGTCGGTCGACCCGTGCTCGCTGCTGACCGCCGAGCAGGCGGAGGAACTCGGTCGGCGGGGCGACGGCGACTTTCTCGAGGCGCAGGACTCGCTGCCCGCGCGGTGCGAGTGGATCGCCGCCGACGGTGACCGGCGGAACTCCACGCTGGTGACCGTCGCTCCGGACCGACCTCTCCCGGAATTCCCGCTGGACACGGAGCCGAAGGAGGTCGAGGAGGGCGACCGCACCTGGCTGGTGTATCCCGCGTCGATCCCGGGGCTGTGTCAGGCCGACCTCCCCGTCACGGACCACTCCTACGTCGCCATCACTGTCGTCCAAGGCGACGTCGAGGAGGACGAACTGTGCGCGATGGTCGAGGACACGATCCCGTTCGTGACGGAGAACCTGCCGGAGTCGTGAGCACGACCGTGTGGGGTGCACGGCCGGGCTCACGCTCGGCGATCGCGCTATCCGCGGAACGCGGGCAGCTTCGGCCACAGGAGCTCGGCGATCCACTCGGCGCTCTCGCAGCGGTCCGGATCGAACGACACGGTGCTGAGTGTGACCATCTCGCGCTCGTGGGGGCGGCTCTCGGAGAACCGGATGTGTGGTGTGCTCACCCGGCAGCCGTACTCGAGTGGGCGCACCTCGGTCGGACGGCCCGCGATCGTCGTCGTGAACTCCGACAGATCGGTCAGATCAACCCCGAAGCTGAGTTCCACCGTGGCCCTCTTGAGGCCACTGCCCAACGAGCAGCCGTGGTTGTCCAGGTGTTCGTAGGACTCGATGCCGTCCTCGAACAACGCCGGGACGCCGGCCTCGTCCAGCAGCTCGCACGCGTCCGACTCCGCGAGTGATCCCGGCCGGAAGGACTGGGTGGGCGCGGCCTCCGACAGGACGGTCGTCTGTACCGCGTCGGTGACAGCGTCGGCGACCTCGCAGAGGCCGTCGTGATCACTGTGCTCGACGTCCGTGGGAGGTACCGCGGTGATCTGCAGAGTGATGTCGTCGGCGAACGTCAGAGCGCGCACACATCCGTCGTCCTCGATCTCGATGCTCTGCCTGCGCAGGGAACGCGACACCTCGACGTCCTCCGAGGGCCAGACGACGTTGTCGCTGTTGTCGAACAGATCGCCGACGCTCACCCACAGGCTCGTGGTGGCGGTGACGCCGATCGAGCAGTGTTGGAAGCCCGGGACCGTGAAGTCGACCTCGGCATCGGCTTTTTCGAGGGCCGTGCCCAGGGCCTTCTCGTCGAGGAGGGCGCAGAAGTCGACGGCGGTGAGGTCGCCGAGGGCGGCCTCGGCCGTGAGTGGAGGTTCCTGCGCGGTGGTCGACGCGGTGTCGGAGGAAGGGCCTTCGGTCGGCTCCGGCGGTTCCGACGCGCCGCAGGCCGCGGTGAGGAGTGCCGCCAGCGTGGCGGCGACAAGTCCGGAATGTTTTGTGAGCACGATTCGCTTATCGGCCGGGCGGCCAGGACGTGACCTGCCGTGCCTGCTTCGTGATGATCACGAGAGGCGAGCGTTGCCTCCCACGTGACCGGGGACGATGCGCTCACACCCGGCCCGACACGGCCCGTCGGGTGACCCCGCGCCGTCGGGAAGCGAGTAGCTTTCTGACTGAGGGTGCGATGCTCGGAGCAGGCGGGGTGTGGTGGTGACAGCGGTCACGTTCGTGGCGTGGCTCGTCTTGGCCGTGGTGTTGGTCATCGGGTGGCCGCGCATCAACGCGCAGCGGTCCTGGCGGTTCGCCGCGCTGGGGCTGACGCTGCTGCTGTCGCTGTTCCACCAGCTCGTGTACGCCACCGTCGCCGGTGACGCCTACGTCACCTTCCGCTACGCGCGCAACCTCGCCGACGGCCACGGCCCGGTCTACAACATCGGCGAGTACGTCGAGGGTTACGCGAACTTCCTGTGGATGCTCCTGGTCGCCGTGCCGGGCACGGTGTCCGACGACCCGGGCGTCATCGTGGCCACCGGCGTCGTCCTGGGTGTCGCGAGCGCGCTCGGTTGTGTGCTGCTCGCGTACACGCTGACGAACCGGATCGTGCGCCTGGCCCAGCCGGGCGGCCCGGGACTGCCGGGACTCGGCGTCCTGGCCGCCGCGCTGACGGCCGCCGCGAGCTCGCTGGCCGCCTACGGCGCGTCGGGGGTCGAGGCGCCACTGTTCGTCCTGCTCACGCTCACGCTGTGTCTCGCGTTGACCTCCGGGCGGGCGGTCGTGGCCGGGGTGACGGTGGCCCTGGCGGTCATGACGCGGCCGGAGGCACTCGTCTTCGCTGTCGTCGGCCTCGCGTGGTTCGTGGTGGAAGCCGTGCGCGGCAGGCGGGCCGGGACGGCCGCCGTGGCCTACCTGGCCGGTGCGGCCGTGCTGCTGGTGCCTTGGACGGTGTGGCGTCTCACCGTCTACGAACACCTGCTGCCGAACCTCGTCGTGTCACGGTGGAACGGCTCCTGGTCGAACCGGCTGGCGAGCGGCTGGGACTACGTGGGCGGGTTCGCGCTGGCCTACCAGGCGTTCGTCGCGCTCGCCGTGGTCGCGATCGCGCTTCTGCTGACCCGCCGGGGGCTGCCTCCGAGCGTGCTCCGCGCCCGCTCCGTCATGTGGTTGCTGGTCGCGCTCGCGGTCGGCCACGTCGCGGCCGTGCTCGTGTCCGGCGGCGGGTTGATGCCGGTGTGGCGCCTGCTCTCCCCGGTGCCCGTGCTGCTGGCGGTGCTCGGCACGGCGGCGTACGGGTTGTTCGTCGTGACCAGCCCGGCGAAGACCGCCCCGGCGTCGTCCGCGGACCCGGACCCGGACGGGGAGAACGCTCGCGAACCGCTCGTGCGCAGGCGGACGGTGCCCGTGGTGGCGATGGTGCTCTGCGGCTTGTCGCTCGTGGTGACGGTCGTCCATCCCCGGGCGCTGCCCGCGATGGACGAGCTGAGGACGTCGGCGACCCAGCTCGCGGAGATCGGTCGGTGGTTCCACACGTCGCTGCCGCCGGGCACGGTGATCAGCACCCACAACACGGGCGCGCTGGCCTACGAGGCGGGCCCGGCGATCGTCGTGGTGGACGTGTTCGGGCGCACCGACGAGCACATCGCCCGCGAGGGCACGCCGATGGAGATGGCGACCCGCGGGGTGTACGTCGCGCGGGACTTCGACTACGTCGTCAACGAACGCGCACCGGCGGTGGCGATCGACGACACCGGGTTCACGACGTCCCAGCAGTGCGGCATCAACCCGGCGTACGCGGGGCTCTACGAGGTGGCGAGCTTCCGCCGCGAGAGCACGCCGTACTGGGTGTCGGTGTACGTGCGGCGGGTCGCCGCCACGCATCTGATCCAGCTCCTCGACCGGCACTCCGCCTTCACGTACGTCTCGTGCCTGTAGCGCCGACTCCCTGGATCGCGGCGGTCAGAACCAGCGCTCCAGCACCTGTGCCACACCGTGCTCGGCGTTGGAGGCGGTGACCTCGTCGGCGGCCTCCAGCACGGTCGGGTGGGCGTTGGCGACGGCGACGCCGTGCCCCGTCCAGGTGAGCATCGGCAGGTCGTTCGGCATGTCGCCGAACGAGATCGTCTCCTGCGCCGACACGCCCAGCCGCTCGGCGACGTCGGCGAGCCCGCTCGCCTTCGTGATCCCCGGCGAGGAGATCTCGATCAGACCACCGCCCGTGGAGAAGGTGATGTGCACGCTGTCGCCCAACACACTGCGTGCGGCGACGGCCATCTCGTCCGACGTCATCTTGCGGTGGCTGACCAGCAGTTTCACCGCCGGGTGACCGAGCACCTCCGCGCGGTGGGCCTCGACTCCCTCGCCGTCCTGCCACGGGTTGTGGTAGTCGGCCTCGATCACGAAGTTGCGCAGGTCGTCGTCCACCGCCTTGGTGCCGATGCGCTCGGCCGCCAGAGTGCAGCCGGGCAGCGCGTGGTCGAGCGCCTCGGCCAGGTCGTTGAGGTGTACCGGGTCGAGCCGGCCGGGGACGTCGACGACCCGGTCCTCGCTGATGTCATACAGCACGGCGCCGTTCGCGCACACGGCGTACCCGGTGAGGCCGGTGGCCTCCGCGACCGGCGGGATCCAGCGCGGTGGCCTGCCGGTCACGAGAATGACCGGGACACCGTCGTCGACCGCGCGGGCGACGACGTCAGCGGTTCGGGGCGCAACCTGCTCCATCGGGGTGAGCAGGGTGCCGTCCACGTCAGAGGCGATCAGGCGGGGCTTCTCCACGCCACCAGTTTCCCAGATCGTGCCCACGCTGCGGGGTGTCGTGTTTCACCGATAGCGTCGACGGCGTGCGCGTAGGCATTGTGATCCTCCCCGAGGACAGGTGGTGGGCTGCCGAGCCGAAGTGGCGGGCCGCCGAGGAATACGGTTTCGACCACGCGTGGACGTACGACCACCTCGGTTGGCGTTCGCTGGTCGACGGGCCGTGGTTCGGTGCGGTTCCCACGTTGGCCGCGGCGGCCATGGTGACGTCCACCATCAGACTCGGCACGTTCGTGGCCTCACCGAACTTCCGGCATCCGGTGCCTTTCGCCAGAGAGGTCGTCACGCTCGACGATCTCGCCGACGGGCGGCTCGTGCTCGGCCTCGGTGCCGGCGGGCTCGGCTACGACTCCGCGGTGCTCGGTGGCCCGGAGCTCTCCGCAGCCCAGCGCGCCGACCGCTACGTCGAGTTCGTCGAGGCCCTCGACCACCTGCTCCGCACCGACGGTGCCGACCACTCCGGCACGTACTACACCGCCCGCGGCGCACGGAACCTTCCCGGATGCGTCCAGAAGCCACGGTCGCCGCTGCTGCTGGCGGCCGACGGGCCGAGGACCATCCGCTTCGCCGCGCGCTCCGGCGACGGCTGGATCACCACGGGTCGGCCCGAGGAGGGCCAGACGCACGAGGACTGGTGGCGCCGCGTGGAGGAGCTGTCGAACCGGTTCGACGACGCGCTCGACGAGTCGCGTCGCGAGCGGGTGGTGCGGTGTCTCAGCCTCGACTCCTCGCCCGTGTTCTCGTTGTCGAGCACCGAGGCGTTCGCCGAGGCGGTGGGCCGGGCCGAGGAGCTGGGGTTCACCGACGTGGTGGTGCACTGGCCGCGCAGCGGCCCGCCCTACCAGGGCAGGGAGTCGGTGCTGGAGGAGGTCGCCGCCGACCTCCTGCCCAAGGTGCAGGGCCGGGACCAGACCAACTGAGTCGCTCGAACGGGTGAATTACACCGAGTGGCGGACCCGGACGGCCCTCCGGCTCGTCGAAAAGCCGGTGACGACGTGATCGAAGACGCCCGGGGAACAGGGAACGCGAGGGGCAGCTCGGCCCTCGTGCGGCGGGGTGGAAGCGAAGTGGCAGCAGTCCACTTAACAGGGTTTTCATAACCACGGCCCACCGCACGGGGGTCGGTCCGCGTGGGTAGCCTTTCGCTCGTGAGCGCGGACACGAACATCACAGACAACAGCAGCGGCGCCTACACCGGTTTCGACCTGGTCGTCGTCGGCTCCGGTTTCTTCGGCCTCACCGTGGCCGAACGCGCCGCCAGTCAGCTCGACAAGCGCGTGCTCGTGCTGGAACGGCGCGACCACATCGGCGGCAACGCGTACTCGGAAGCCGAGCCCGAGACTGGCATCGAGGTGCACCGCTACGGCGCCCATCTGTTCCACACGTCGAACAAGCGGGTCTGGGACTACGTCAACCAGTTCACCGAGTTCACGGGCTACCAGCACCGCGTGTTCGCGAAGTACCAGGGGCAGGTCTACACGTTCCCGATGAACCTGCACCTCATCAACCAGTTCTTCGGCAAGTCGCACTCGCCCGACGAGGCCCGCGACCTGATCGCCGAGCAGGCCAGCGAGATCGACACCAAGGACGCCACGAACCTCGAGGAGAAGGCCGTCTCCCTCATCGGGCGCCCGCTGTACGAGGCGTTCGTCAAGGGCTACACGGCCAAGCAGTGGCAGACCGACCCGACGGAGCTCTCGCCGTCGATCATCACGCGGCTGCCGGTGCGCTACAACTTCAACAACCGGTACTTCAACGACACCTACGAGGGCCTGCCCGTCGACGGCTACACGGCGTGGCTGGAGAAGATGGCCGACCACCCCAACATCGAGGTCCGCACCAACGTCGACTACTTCGACGTGCGCGACGCCATCCCGGAGGGCACGCCGACGGTCTACACCGGCCCGCTGGACCGCTACTTCGGATACTCCGAGGGCAAGCTCGGCTGGCGCACGCTGGACTTCGAGCAGGAAGTCGTGCCCACCGGCGACTACCAGGGCACGGCGGTCATGAACTACAACGACATCGACGTGCCGTACACCCGCATCCACGAGTTCCGGCACTTCCACCCGGAGCGGGAGTACCCGACCGACAAGACGGTCATCGTGCGGGAGTACTCGCGGTTCGCCGATGACGACGACGAGCCGTACTACCCGATCAACACGCCCGAGAACCGGGACAAGCTGGAGCGCTACCGCGAGCTGGCGAAGAAGGAGGCGGCGGAGCGCAACGTCCTCTTCGGCGGTCGTCTCGGGACGTACAAGTACCTGGACATGCACATGGCCATCGGGTCGGCGCTGTCGGTCTTCGACAACAAGGTGGCGCCGCACCTGACCGACGGCGCTCCCCTCGACGGGTCGATCGATGCTTGAGAAGCGATCCTCCGAGAGGGCCGTGGGTGAGGAGATCCCACGGCCCTCCGGGGAGCTCGCCGTCCTGGCCGGCGTGCAGCGAGCGATCGCTCGCCCCGCCGTGGTCAAGGCGGCCCGTGGGTTGTCGCACTTCGGTGAGCACAGCGCCGGCTGGTTCGCGCTGGGGCTGGTGGGCGCGGCCGTGGACTCCGGGCGTCGCAAGGAGTGGCTCACCGCGGCGGCCGGTGCCGTCGGGGCGCACGCGGCCTCGATCGCGGTCAAGCGGGTCGTGCGCAGGCGCAGACCGGAGCACCCCGCCGTCACCGTGGGTGTCGGCACACCCAGTCGGTTGAGTTTTCCTTCGTCACACGCCACGTCGACCACGGCCGCCGCTGTGCTGTACTCGGGGCTGGTCGGGCGTAACCTCGTGCCGGCCATCGTGCCGCCGATGCTCGTGTCCCGACTCGTGCTCGGCGTGCACTACCCGACCGACGTACTCGCCGGCGCCGCCCTGGGTGGTGCCGTCGGCGGCGTGCTGCGCCGCAGACTGACCACACGGAAGCGGACCTGACGATGAGTGAGACGACCGAGCGTACGGGCGTCGAGGACGGTGCCTCCACCCGCAAGGGACCGATCCCGACGTTGTTCGGTGTGGTGCGGACCGCCCGGCCACGCCAGTGGGTGAAGAACGTCCTCGTGTTCGCGGCACCGTTCACCGCGGGCCAGATCACCAACGTCGACGTCCTGGTCGACGCCGCAGTGGCGTTCGTGGCGTTCTCGCTCGTCGCGAGCTCGGTCTATCTCGTCAACGACGCCGTGGACGTCGAGGCCGACCGTGCGCATCCCACCAAGCGCAACCGGCCGATCGCCGCCGGGATCGTGCCGATCCCGCTCGCGTACGCGTCCGCGGTGGTGTTCTTCGGCGCGGGAATGGCCGTCGGTGTCCTCGCGGACTGGCGGCTGCTCATCGTGCTCGGCGTGTACGAGGCCGTGCAGCTCGGCTACTGCTTCGGCCTGAAGCACCAGCCGGTGATCGACCTGGTCATCGTCGGTTCGGGCTTCCTGATGCGGTTGATCGCCGGTGGTGTCGCCACCGGCATCAGCCTGTCGCAGTGGTTCCTGCTGGTCACCGCCTTCGGCTCGCTGTTCATGGTGGCGGGCAAGCGGTTCGCCGAGGTCATGCTGTTCGAGCGCACCGGAGCGAAGATCCGGTCGTCGTTGAAGAAGTACTCGGGCAGCTACCTTCGGTTCGTCTGGGCGACGTCGGCGGCAATACTGATCATGACGTACTGCCTGTGGGCGTTCGAGCAACAGCAGCGGGTGCCCGGCACGGTGTGGAGCGTCATCTCCATCGTGCCGTTCGTGATCGCGGTGCTGCGGTACGCCGTGGATGTCGACGGCGGCAACGCGGGTGAGCCGGAGGAGATCGCGCTGCGCGACCGCGTGTTGCAGGTGCTGGGCGCGAGCTGGGTCATCACGCTCGCGTGCTCGTACTACCTGTGAGCGTTCACCGCGGCAGTCCCTCCAGCGGCGGCGCCACGTAGTCCAGGCGGAACACGCTGATCTCCTGGCGCATCGCGTCGCCGCGCAGGTAGGTCGGCACCGGCACGAGTGTCGCGACGTCCAGCAGCGGCGCGTAGGGGCCGCCGGCCTCGGTCGTGTACGACATGCCGGTGAGCCAGCGCAGTCGCGGTCCCACGGTCACCAGGTGGGTCACGGGCTGGGTGACGCCGTGGGCGACGGCGGCCGGTCGCCGGCACGGCAGGAAGAACGCGTTCACCCAGTCCAGCGCGATGGGCTGGGACGCCGGCAGGTAGTCGCCGAGCGGGACGACCTGAGGCAGCCGCGGGGTTCCCACGGCGAGCCGGCCGCCCTCGCCGTGGTCGACGGCCACCACACGGACGCGGGCGGCGCCACGCGGGTCGAGGCGAGCCTCCCGCCACGACCCGTCGCCCAGGCGCAGCCGGTTCTCGCGGACGACGCTGCCGTCGGCGCGGGCGAACTGGACGGTCGCCGACACCGCGCCGTGTCCGGTGAGCGGCACGACCAGGGGCGACGAGCCGTCGGTGCCGGGCGGCAGCGGGTACCAGGGGCTCGTCCAGGACGTCGGGGAGTCCTGATCGGCGCTTCCCCAGACCGGAGCGTCCGGTGTGCCGTAGGGAGCGGGTGGGGGTCTGTCCTCCGGGTAGCCCGCGTCGAGGCGGAAGCCGTGCTGGGAGCCGGTGCCCGGCTCGGCCCGGAGCAGTCCCGCGCGCACGTCCGGTTCCACGTCGAGCCAGTCCTCGACTCCACAGCCTCCGGTGAACGACGCCAGTGTCGACCCCGCGACGCTGTAGGTGTGCTGGCGGGAGTGCAGCGGGTAGGCCAGCGACACCAGTTCGAGGGCGACCGTGCCCAGTGCGAGCAGCGGCAGCGACCAGGCCGGCGACGGCAGGCGCCGCCACGCGCCGAGCAGTCCCACGACCGCCAGCAGGATGCCGCCGCCGAGGACGAGGTCGGCGAGGTCGACTCCGCCCACGTCCGGTTCCTCGCGCGACCACGGCACGCCGAGGTCGGCGACGAACCACCACCGCAGCGGCACGGCGAGCGCCCAGGCGCCGGCGGCGGCGACGGCGACGAGGAACAGTGACCGCTCCAGGGGGCGGCGCAGCGCGCCCGAGCGGACGGTGTGGACCACCGCGGCGACGAGCACCGCGGCGATGGCGCCGAGGGCGCCGAAGTGGTGGGTGTACTTGGTCGGGGTGAAGGCCAGGGCGACGAAGAACAGGACGGCCACCAGCAGCGCTCGCCGGGTCGGGCGGGTCGCGAGGCCGGGCGTGCGCCGGGTGGTCAGCAGCACGGCGAGGACGAGCATCGCGAGCCACAGCAGCACCAGCGGCATGCGCCGGTTGAGGCCGCCCTGCACGGGGTCGAGCAGGTCCTCGTAGCGTCTGAACTCGTCGAACACACCGAAGGCGGGACCGATGGCGGTGCGCACCTCCGTCGAGTGCACGACCGCGGCGAGCGACTGGTCGGCGAACATCACCAGCAGCGGGAGCGCGGCCGCGCCGAGTACGACCGGCACCAGCACCACGCCGTAGTGCCGTCCCAACCGCACGAGGCCACCGGCGGCGGCCACGAACGGTGCCACGGCCACCACGCCGGTGGGGGTGACGGCCACGGTGAGTCCGGCCGCGAACACCGCGACGGCCAGCGCGGCGGCGCTCCGTGTGGCCACGGCGCGTTCCAGCAGCAGGAACACCAGGACCGTGCCGAGCATGACCCACGGTTCCGGGCGCAGGCCGATCCCGAACGGGAGGTACCAGAGAGCGAAGGCCCCGGCCGCGCCGTAGCGCGCCGCCGCGCTGGTCCCGCGCGTCAGCCGCGGCAGCAGCAGCCGGTCGACGAGGAGCCACACCACAACCCCGAGCAGCACGGACGGCAACCGCAGCCACCACAGCGCGTCGCCGACCTGCACGACACCCCGGTACAGCTCGTAGAACCAGCTGAACGGCGCCTCCGGCGCGTTGAGCCAGCGGAAGTAGTTGCCGACGAAGTCGCTGTCCGCGGCGGCCTTCAGCATGGTGACGATGTAGCCGTCGTCCACCGTGGGAGCGCCGACGACGAGCCAGCCCGCCAGCGCACCGAGCACGACGACGTCCGGCCCGCGGGGCCGCCACCACCCGCGAGGGAGGAACCGGACCCGGCGGCGTGTGCTCGCCTGTTCCCGGACGAGCAGCACCAGCATCGCGGTCGCCGCCGCCGGGGCCACGACGGCGAGCGCGAGCCGGGCCGGGCCGGGCGTGCTGTCGAACCGCGTGTCGGCCACCACTTCCACACGGAGATCGGTTTGATCCGCCGCCTCGGTGAACATCCCTGTCACCACAGGCGTGTACGGGGTGTGTGCGATCCGTTCACCGTCGACCGACACGACCGTGCCGTGGGGGCCGGACGACACCGCCCACTCGCAGTCGCGACCCGCCGGGGAGGTGACCAGTGTTTCGTCTCCGACGTGCACCGACACGAGATCGTCGGCCACTTCGACACCCAATCCGGTGCCGATGTGCTGTTCGACAGGCGCGTCAGGGGGTGCCGTGGTAGACAGCAGCAGACCCTCACTGAGCGTGTTCACATCTGTACAGCGGAAGGTGACATCCATTCGGTGGGGTTCGTACGGAAGGAGCGGCAACGTCCTGTCCGCCACCTGAGCATCCGGCCACTCGTACGTCACGGTTCGCGTCTCCACCGGTGCGAGCACGAAGAGCCCGGCTGACACCATGGACAGGAGGCCGCACACCGTGATCAACCAGATACGGAAGGTCACCGTTGGAGCCTAGAGAACGGTTCGACGTTTTCTCTCGCCGGGCCACCTTGCTGGTGGTGACCGGCTCCGCCCTGCTCGCGGCAGGGGTCTTCCTCGTCGTCAAGGACGGCCTCATCGACGACGCCTACATCACGCTCGCCTACGCCAAGAACCTCGCCGTGCACGGTGAGTGGGGACTCGTGCCGGGGATGCAGGCCAACTCCGCCACCTCGCCGCTCAACGTGCTGCTCCTCGGTGCGCTCACGCTGCTCACGCGCGTGTTCGGCGAGGCGCAACCGGTCGTGGCGCTCGGCGCGTTGACGGTGCTGGCCACGGCGGTGCTCGCCTGGGGGTGGACCCGTCTGGCCCGGGTGTACCGGCTGCCGGTGCCGGTGGTGTTCCTCGGCGTGCTGGTGGTGCTGACCAACCCGTTCGTGTTGTCGGCCATCGGTCTCGAGGTGCTGCTCATCCCGGCGGTGCTCGTGGTACTCACGGCGTTCGCCGCGGAGGGGCGCCCGGTCGCGTTCGGCGTGGCGGCGGCGCTGACCGTGCTGGTGCGCCTCGACCTCGTGATCTTCGTGCTGTTGCTGGCGTTCTCGGTCGCCGCGATCCGGCGGCGGCTCGGCAAGGCCGCGCTCACGGCCGTGTTCGTGGCCGCTCCGTGGTACGTGTTCAGCTGGATCGCGCTGGGCTCGGCCGTCCCGGAC
Organism: Saccharomonospora azurea NA-128; assembly: GCF_000231055.2. Taxonomy (GTDB): domain Bacteria; phylum Actinomycetota; class Actinomycetes; order Mycobacteriales; family Pseudonocardiaceae; genus Saccharomonospora; species Saccharomonospora azurea. Next base: position 3,123,719 of record NZ_CM001466.1, read on the forward strand.
ACGCTCGTCATCAAGCAGGAGCAGGAGGGGCTGTTCGGCAGGTGGACCTACGCGACGGGCCCGGTCATGTACTACCTCGGCGAGAAGTTCGCGGTGGGGATGGCCTTCGCTCCCGCGTTACTGGGGGTCGTCGCGTGGTTCGGCCTCGTGGGACTGCGGCTGGCGCGACGCTGGACACGGTTTCCCGAGGTCTCCGCGCTCGTGGCACTCGGTGGGGGCGCGGTCGCCTACTTCCTCGTCTACACCGCCCTCGGGGTGGGTCCGTACCACTGGTACTACGTGGCACCGGCCACCGCGCTCGGCATGTTCGCAGTCGCCGCGCTCGGGGTGTGGTGGCGGACGGCGAAGCAGGACGACGCTCTGCTGGATCGCACTCCACTGGTGGCACTCGGCCTGGTGGCCGTGTTCGTGGCCGGCGCCGTGACGGTCGGTGCGACGCGGGGCGTGCCCTGGCGCTCACCCGTGATCTTCGGGAACTGGGCGAGTGCGTCGGACTACGCGCACGTCGGGCGGGAACTGCGCGAACGCGTCGGCGGTGACACGGTCGCCTCGCCCGGGGAGATCGGCACGCTGGCCTACCACTGCGAGTGCCGCATCGTCGACGTGTTCTCCGACCGCGGTCGGGTGGCCGAACTCGTGGAGAAGCGCATCGCCGACGCCGGGCCGGTGTCGGCGGCGCTGCTCCGGCTGAACTACCTGTTCTTCGACGGCAGTGTCGAGCGGGCCGAGGTCGACCACCGGCTGCGCTACAAGCGCGGGCCCGGTGCGGGCGAGAACGTCTGGCAGGTGCATTCCGACGCCCTCGGGGTCGGGCACTTCACCCTCGTGCCCGCGGAGGACGCGCAGCGGACGCCGCCCGTGTCGACCACGACCCGGTGACGGCGGTCGGCTCAGCGGTGGGCGTGCGCCCGGTCCCGAGCCCGGCGCACCTTCAGCACCGCGTGCACGTCGCGCGTGTACAGCTGCGAGCCGTCGGTGAAGTGGAAGGCGATCACGGGACGGGGCGGGATGCTGTGTCCCAGAAACGGTGCGTCGAGTGCGGTGAGGTGCTCGACGTCGCGTTCCTCGAACGTCGTGAACACCGGCGCGTCGACCACCTCGCCGCTCGCTGCACCGGCCAGGACCGCCGTCGGGTACACCACCGCGATCCGGCGATCGGTGACGACCACGCGCGCCTCGCCGTGGCTGGCGGCGAGGTGGTCGGCGATCCGGAGGGCGATCTGGTCGGCGTGGTCGGCGGTGGCCCAGTATCCGAGCGTGGGGTCGTCGGTCCAGTCCTCGGCGGGCAGGTTCTCCACCGGGAGCGGCCACCGCGGGCGGTCGCCGCGCACCGCGGGAAGGTCCCGGGCCGGTGCGTACGGCACGTGGCGGCGTCCTCCCACGAGCGCGCCGACGTGCGCGCGCACGGGCGGGCAACCGAGGAGGAGCCGCTCACCGTCGTCGAGCCAGTGCCGGGCGAGCTCCGTCTCGACGATCTCGTCGTTGTGCGCCGCCCGTCTCGGGTCCGCTTCCATCAACGTTCAAGCCCCAGACACAGCATCCACTCGAACACGCTCTCGTCGTCGACGCCGAGCAACAGGTCGAGGCCGGAGCCGTCCACGAAGGACACCCGCAGGCACGGTCGGGTGCGCATGCACAGGCGGCGCCGGGACACGGTGATGTCGCCGATCCGGCTGCGTTCGACGGCTGCGGTCACCGTCATCGGCGGGCAGGTGACGGGCACGTCGGCCGCGTTGTCGCCGTAGCGCCTCGCGCGGTCGGTGACGATGTCGACGAGTTCCCTGCCGAGGCCGATCGTCTTGCGCAGCAGCGACCCCGTCCGTCGCTGCACCGGCACTCGATGGACGTCCAGCACCAGCAGCCGCGCCGAGGTCAGCGCCCACGTGCGCCACTCGCCGACGCCGGTGGGCGCGACGTGCCGCAGGGTCGTGTGGGCCAGGCAGCCGGGGTGATCACCGAACACGACGACGTCCGGAGGCTGCCCTCCCGGACCGGGGTCGAGCTCGGTCGGCACGGTGGTCGTGCCGCGGCCGAGTTCCCAGACCGCGGCGGTCGCCTGTCCTTTCTCGTCGAGCCCGGTCACGTCGTGAGCGATCCGGTTGCCGCTGGCCGCCCACAGCACGGTCTCTCCCGCGGGGACCACCTGCCGGGCCAGTGTGGCGGGGCCGGGTACGCCGACGAGCCCGGCGAGCGGGGACTCGCGTCCGGCGGATCGATGCCGCCCCGTGGGGCCGGGGCGCTGCGTCGGGACGGAGTGCAGCGCCCGGTTCCGATGCTCCCACCGTGTTCGGCTCACGATGCTCCCCTTGGGTTCGCGCTTGCTGCCCGCTCACTGTGCTCGTTCGGACGTGCGCGCGTTGTCATCGGTTCCGTCGGCGAGGGGAGCGCGTCGGCGGTCCGGCCGACACCGAGCCGAGACATTCCGCGCGGTAGTGGTCGAAGAGGGCGTCCTGGGCGGCCTTGACCTCGGCCGGCGGCTGCATCGGCTCGGACGGGACGTCGCCGCCGGCTTCGGCGGCGCGGATGGCCTGGACTCGCTCCGCCCAGACGGTGAGGTCGTCGGCCGGCTCCTCGGGCGGCTCCCGGATCGTGTCGAGGAGGTCGAGGACAAGGCGCTGGGATCGTCGATTTCCGCGGCCCCTGACCCGCACCCGAACGGTGTCACGCCGGGCCGGAGCGCCTCCCCACCGGCCGGAACGGGGAAACAGCCGGTAGCTTACGAACCGGGTCGGGCCGAACGAGTTGGGTGGAGATGACCACGGAGACGGACAGACGACCGGATGGCACACCGGCGGACGACATGAGCGACGAGGGCCGTGGCCGGACCACGCCCCGGCGCTGGTCGCCCCGCCCCGGGAACCGGCCGGAATGGCTCGTCGGGGCACTCGCCCTGCTCCTGGGCTGCGTCTTCGTCGTCGTGGACCTGGCCTTCAACCAGGGCACACTCATCGCACCGATCGACGACGCCTACATCCACCTGCAGTACGCGAGCCAGCTCGGTTCCGGACATCCGTTCCAGTACAACACCGGCGATCCCGTCTCGACGGGAGCGAGCAGCCTGCTGTACGCGTTCGTCCTCGCCGCCGCTCACGCCGTCGGGCCGGCGGGGACGGCGTTGCTGGCGTTCGCCGTGGCGTTCGGTCTCGCGTGCTTCGCCGTGACCGCGGTACTGGTGTGCAAGCTCGGCGCGGCACTCGTCGGTCGCGTCGTGGGTGTCTGGGCCGGTGTGCTCACGGCGGTGAGCGGGCCGTTGCTGTGGGGCGCGGCCAGCGGCATGGAGGTCGGGCTGACGGCGGTGCTGGTCACCGGGTCGGTCCTCGCCTTCGTCCGTGAGCGCCCTGCCGGGCTCTTCCGGTGGACGCCGCTGCTCGCCGCGTTGCTCGCGTTCGTGCGGCCCGAGGGCATGTTCTTCGCGTTCACGCTGTCCGCGGCGATGGTGTGGACGCTCTGGCGCGCGCACGGTTTCCGGTTCGCGCGCCTGGCACTGTGCTGCCTGCCGCTGCTCGTGGGCGTGGCCCAGTACGCGTTCTACCGCCTGGCCACGGGGACGTTCAGCGCCAACGGGGTGCAGTCGAAGTCGCACCTGTCCGACCGGCCGATCTTCTACCTCGGCGAGTTCGTCGACCGCACGTTCGCCAACATCCGCGGGATCGTCGACCACTTCAACGGCCTCAACAACACCGACTTCGTCTTCCCGTTCGCGCTCGTGTTCTTCCTCGGTGGGCTCGCCTACCTGCTGGTGATGCGCCCCGAGTGGCGTGCTCTGGCCACGGCCGTCGTCGTCGGGTTCGCGCTCGTCGTGCTGTCGGCGTCGACGCTGAGCACCGCGCTGATCCACGAGCTGCGGTACTTCCAGCCGTTCCTGCCGCTGTTCGTGCTGTTCGCGGCCACCGGCGGCTACGCGCTCACCCGCCTCGTCCCCCGGGAGCGCGAACGCAGGATGGCCTTGCACGCGGTCCTGCTCGTGATGGTGCTGTTCACCGTCGTGGCCACGCCGACCTGGGCCGTGCGACTCGGGCGGCAGGCGGCCACCATCCGCGACACCGACGTGTCGGTGGCCGCGTGGATCAGCGACAACCTGCCGCCCGACGCCGTCGTGGGGGTCAAGGACGTCGGCGCCATCGCCTACTTCGGGCAGCGCCGGGTCGTCGACACCATCGGACTGGCCACCAACGGCTTCGCCGAGGCCAGCAACAACGGCACCGGAAGCCTCTACGAGGCGCTGCGGGCCCTGCCCGAGGGGCAGCGGCCCACGCACTTCGCGGTGTACGAGCCGTGGCCGGGCGCGTCCATGCAGCCGTTCGTCGACGTGGGCGTGTTCGCCTCGCCTCCGCTGACGACGTTCCCCGTGCGCACCCCGCCCGACCTGAACAACCGGCGGATCGTTCCGTTCACCGAGATCGACGTCCACCGGGCGGACTGGACGCTCGCGGGCAGCGGCGACCGCGCGCCCGTGCCGGGCGAGGTCAGGGACTACCTCAACGTGGGCTCGTTGGAGAGCGAGGGCCGGCACGACCACGAGGTGCGCACCCAACAGCCCGGCTGGCAGCCGTACACGGTGCTGCGCAGGCAGGGCGACGTCGTCGACAGCGGTCGCGTGATCGTGGGAGGCGAGAGCTTCACGGCACGCGGCCTCACCCCGGGCCAGGACCTCACGATCGCCACGCGGGTGCTGTCGTCGGCGGAGAACCGCGACGTCCGGGTGCGGATCGACGGGCGCGACGCGGGCGTGTGGCGGTTGCCCGAGTCGCCGGACGCCTGGACGACCGCCGAGTTCACCGTCGCGGGCGAGCTGATCACCTCGCCCGAGGTCACCGTCGAGTTGGAGCCCACGCGGCCGCTGCTCTCGCCGTACCCGGAGTACACCTCGTTCGGGTACTGGTTCGTGCAGTAGAAGCCGGGGACGGACGCCGGTTCTAGATCGGCAGCTTCCGGAAGATCGGTCGCGGAACGTGCCGCAGCACCGACATGACCAGGCGGAACGCGCCCGGCGCCCACACCAGGTCCTTGCCCTCACGTGCGGCCTTCACGGCGATCTCGGCCACCTGCGGCGCGGTCTGCTCCAGCGGGGCCTTGCCCATGCCCTCGGTCATCTTCGTGCGCACCTGACCGGGCCGGACCACCGTCACCGACACGCCGTCGGGGCGCAGCGCCTCGCCGAGTCCGAGGTAGAAGCCGTCGAAACCGGCCTTGGTAGAGCCGTAGACGAAGTTCGACCGGCGCACGCGCTCCCCGGCCACCGACGACAGCGCGATGATCTTGCCGTGGCCCTGCTCCCGCAGCTTCTGCGCCAGCGGCACGCCGACCGACACGGCCGAGGTGTAGTTCACCGTGGCCATCCGCACCGCGGTGGCGTGGTCCTGCCACGCCTGCTCCGCGTCACCGAGCAGGCCGAACGCCACCACGGCGACGTCGATGTCCCCGTCGGCGAACGCCCGGTCGAGCACGGCGGGGTGGGAGTCGGTGTCGAGCGCGTCGAAGTCGATGCTCGTGACGTCGGCGCCGGCGGCCTTCAACCGCTCGGCCGCCTCGTCCCGGCGCTGCGACGGCCGCGCCGCCAGCACGACCCGCAGCGGTCGCGCGGAGAGGTACTTCTCCGCGATCGCGAGTGCGATGTCCGAGGTGCCGCCGAGCAGCAGCAGCGACTGGGGGTTGCCCACGGCGTCGATCACAGTCCGAGCCTCCTGGCCATGTCGGAGATGAAGATGCGGTCGGGGTCCACGGCGTGCCGGATCTTGCGCCACTCGTCGAGCCGCGGATACATGCGCGCGAACGTCTCGGGCGAGGTCCGCGAGTCCTTCGCCGTGTAGAGGCGCCCACCCGCGGCGAGCACCTCGGCGTCGAGCTCGTCGCAGAACTCCGCGAGGCCCCGCTTCACCGGGAAGTCCACACTGAGCATCCATCCCGGCGACGGCCACGACAACGGCGCCGGGTTCGCCTCACCCATCCGCTTGATGACGTTGAGGAACGAGTAGTGCCCCGAGTTCGCGATGCGGTGGCAGAGGTTCTTCAACGCGTCCTCGCGTCCGAACGGCACCGAGAACTGGTACTGGAGGAAACCAGCACTTCCGTAGGCGCGGTTCCACTCGCCCAGCATGTCGAGCGGGTGGTAGAACTGCGTCAGGTTCTGGATCTTCCCGCGCGTTCCCTTCTTCGGCACGGTCCGCTGCCACAGCGCGTTGATGGCGCCGAACGTCAGCTTGTTGCCCAACCCGTTCGGAAAGACGTCGGGCAGCGTCATCAACTGCGGCGCGTCGAACTTCAGCGGGTCGGCCTTCAGCTTGTCGGGAAGCTGGTCCACCGTGGCCAGCGAGCCGCGCGAGAACGTGGCCCGGCCGAGCCTGCCGTCCCGCGAGATCAGGTCCGGCACGGCCATCGAGTAGTCGTAGTGCAGGTCGGAGCCGTTGCTGAACAGCTCCAGCGTCTCGTCGAGGTTCGCCGTGCGGTCGGCGTCCACCACGAAGTACGCCGACTCGGTCTTCTTCATCCGGATGGTGGCTCGGACCACGATGCCGGTGAGTCCGATACCGCCGACGGTGGCCCAGAACAGGTCCTTCTCCGGCCCCTCGGGCGTCAGGGTGCGCACCGAACCGTCGGCGGTGAGCAGGTCCATCGACACGATGTGGTTGCCGAAGCTGCCCGCGCTGTGGTGGTTCTTGCCGTGGATGTCGTTGGCGATGGCGCCGCCGATGGTGACCTGCCGGGTGCCCGGCAGTACCGGCACCCACAGCCCGAACGGCAGCGCCGCGCGCATGAGCGAGTCGAGGCTCACGCCCGCGTCGACGTCGACGAGAGTCGTGTCCGGGTCGATCGAGTGAATGCGGTCCAGCGCCGTCATGTCGATCACGAGCCCGCCCGCGTTCTGGGCCGGGTCGCCGTAGGAGCGGCCCAGTCCTCTGGCGATCACGCCCCGGTCACCGGCCTCGGTGACGGCGCGGGCGAGGACGTCGACGTCGGGGGTGGAGAGGACGTCGGCCGTGGTCGGCGCCGTGCGGCCCCATCCGGTCAGTGTTCGCCGTTGCGTCCGCCGTTCGGTGCTCACCCGGACCAGAGTAGCGGCGTCGAGGTGCCTAGACTCGGACGGGACGACCCGGAGGTTTTCGCGTCCGCGTGGCCTCTCACTGCCGACGAGGTACTGCATGGTGGCAACGGAATCGCAGGCGAGTGGGACCGACAGTTCCCCACGCGCGCCGTCGCCCGGCTTGCTCGGTCAGATCTCGCGGTTCGTCCTCATCGGTGGTTTCTGCGCACTCGTCGACTTCGGCCTCTACTGGCTGCTGCTGCAGGCGGGCACCTGGGTCCACCTCGCCAAGGCGCTGAGTTTCATCGCAGGCACCACGACGGCGTATTTCCTTAACAGACGTTTTACGTTTACCGCGGCACAAAAGGGTGGAGTTGGGCAGCTGGGTGGTTTCATCCTGCTGTACACGGTGACGTTCTTCGTCAATGTGGGTACGAACGCTCTGGCCCTCAGCCTGCTTCCGGACCTGCGGTGGCGGGTGGCGATCGCCTGGATCGTCGCGCAGGGCACAGCCACCACCATCAATTTCATCATGCTCAAGTGGGTCGTGTTCAAGGAACCGCGCTCTTGATGGGCAGCCGTCGGGATCACTCGATCGGCCTGTACCTTACTGGGCGACTCCCGCGTGATTGCTTTTCATTTGGAGGACTGAGGTCTCATGCCCGGTAAAGCGGCACCGGCCACCGCACCAGAGCAGGCCAAATCCGGCAAAACCGCCGCGAGCAAGGCCACGAGCACAGACAAGGCCCTGTTCTCCGAGCACGCCGGCACAGGCAGGCTGCTCGCGCAGCGCGGCCTGTTCGCCGGTCCGTCCGAGGTGGTGAGCAAGGACCTCTACGCCGAGATCCTCGAGGGTGTGGCCGCCCGCGAACGGGGGAGCGTCACGCTGGAGCCGTCCGCGCGGATCTCCGGCAACACGTACTTCGGTCGGTTCCCCGCGAGCTACTGGCAGCGCTGGACCACCGCCAAGTCCGTCTCCGTCGAAGCCGACGTCACGGGGTCCGGGCAGCTCGCGGTGCGCGCCTCCGACATGGAGGGCGACCCGAGGACCGTCAGCGTGCACACCGTGAGCGGTGCGAAGCACGAGCGCGTGACGCTGGAAGCCCCGCTGGACAAGTTCCTCGACGGCGGCGCGCTGTGGCTCGACCTCGAGACCGAGGGCGAAACCCTCACCGTGTCGAACGTGCGCTGGACCGTCGACTCGCCCGAGACGATCCGGCCCACCGCGGTCACGATCTGCACGATGAACCGCGCGGATGATTGCCTGAGCAACCTCTACGCGCTCGCCGACTCGCTGCCCGCGCTCGACACCCTCGACGCCATCTACGTGGCCGACCAGGGCACCGACACCGTCGACTCGCGCGAGGGTTTCGCCGAGGTCGCCAAGCGCCTCGGTGACAAGCTGCACTACATCAAGCAGCCCAACCTCGGCGGCGCCGGCGGGTTCACCCGCGGCCTCTTCGAGGTCGCGGGCAACACCGAGACCGAGCACGCGAACGTGCTCTTCATGGACGACGACGTGCTGCTGGAGCCCGACCTCGTCATCCGCTTGACGGCGTTCTCCAACCGCGCCGCCAACCCGATGATCGTCGGTGGGCAGATGCTCAACCTGCTGCACCCGAACCAGCTCCACGTCGGCGCCGAGTACGCGCGCCTCAACACGCTGGAGCCGGGGCAGCCCGTCCCGCACAGCCTCTCCACGGCCGACCTGCTCGACGTCGACCCCGAGACCGGCAAGCCGAACCGGCAGGAGCGGCGGGTCGACGCCGGCTACAACGGCTGGTGGTCCTGCCTCATCCCGTACGAGGTCGTCAAGCAGATCGGCTACCCGATGCCGTTCTTCTTCCAGTGGGACGACGCCGAGTACAGCTACCGGGCGCGCGCGCACGGGTTCCCGACGGTGACGCTGCCCGGCGCGGGCGTGTGGCACGCCGACTTCCACTGGAAGGACTGGGACGAGTGGCACCGCTACTTCAACCTGCGTAACTCGATCATCACGGCGGCCCTGCACAGCCCGTTCGACACGAACCTGCTCTCGCGGGTCCTGCTGGCCCAGCTGGTGCGCTACCTGCTGAGCATGCAGTACGGCCTGTCGGCGACGCTGATCACCGCGGTGGAGGACTTCCTCAAGGGTCCGGAGGTCCTGCACGACGGCGGTGTGGCCGCCATGAAGCGCATCCGCGAGATCCGCGCGCAGTACCCGGAGACGAAGCGGTACAAGCCCACCGAGGTGCCGGGCGTCGCGTCCAACGACATCGGCATCATCAACACCGCGCCGCGGCCGAGCATGCAGCGGCTGGTGCTGCTCAAGCGCATCATCTACCGGCTGCTGGGCAAGCACCGCTTCGAGCTCGGTGCCATCCCGAGCGACGAGGCCCACTGGTGGCACGTGTCGCAGTTCGAGACGGCGATCGTCACCGACGCCTCGCAGGAGGGTGTGCGCGTGCGCCGTTACGACCGGCAGCGCATGTTCGAGCTCGCCAAGCAGGGCGTGCAGGTGATCAACCGCCTGCGCAAGGAAGGCAAGCTCGTGCAGGAGGAGTACAAGCGCGCCATGCCGCGCCTGACCAGCCGGGAGAACTGGAAGCGCCTCTACCAGCTCTGATTCCGGACGCACGACGTCGAGGGGCCGTGGGCAGTGTGCTCGCGGCCCCTTCGCCGTCTCCGGGGTCGGTGCGGGCTCAGTGCAGTCCGAAGACCTTGCCTTGGCGGTGCAGGTCGTCGAGGTAGGCGGCGGCCACGTGCGCGAAGTTGACGGCCACGGTTCGATCTTCCGCCGTGCGGACGGTCTGCACGGAGCCGTGTTCGAGGTGGAGGTGCAGTCTGGAGCGCAGCTCGTCCACCTCGTCCGGATGCAACGTGAACAGCAGCGGTTCGCCGCCACTGACGAGGTGGAGGACGAGAGCGGGTTTCTGTTCGGCCATCCACTCAGACCAACAGGCGATGCCCGGGCCGCGCAATGCGGTTCGCTGAGGGCGTGACGAGGCGTTACTCGTTCGGGTGAACGTGTCGTGGCGTGACGGCAGGCTGCTACCTTCCTGTGCGGGTAAGTGAATTTTCAGTGGGGGAGCTGGGAATGGTGCAGTCGTTCTCGTTGTCGTTGGCCGCCGTCGACATCCTGTTCGAGCAGCTCAAGCTGGGCCGAGCGCCATTCCCGTTCGAGGTACCGCACCTCGGCACCACACACACCGAGCGTTCGCAGATCAGGCAGGCCGTGTTCCGCGACCTGGAGAGCCGCGACCTGATGCGACGGGGCAGGCTCGACGCCGACGCGGAGGCGGCGCTGAGCACGTTCGCGCGGGGTCGCGTGGCGGTCACGGCGGCGGCGAAGCTGGAGAACGGCTCCAAGCTGTTCGCGCGGTCGGCCGGCGAGGGCCAGTTCGCGGTGCTCGCCAAGCGCGACGGCAACCTCGTCGTGTTCAACCTGATCCGCCCGGAAGGGCTCGTGCCGGAGATCGTGAACCTCATCCCGTCGGCGCGCCCGGCGCCGGGCCAGTCGGTGACGCTCGCGAAGCCGGAACTCAAGCAGCAGGGTCCCCGCCACGCGGCTGAGGACTCGTACGACCCGTTCGCGGGGGTGTCGGCGCCCGCGTCGCGGGCGTCGGTGCAGGAGCGGGCGGTGCAGCGCATGTTCGAGAAGCCGACGAAGCAGATGGGCCAGTTCACGGCGTTCACGCAGGGCCGGCGCGAGCAGCGCCCCTTGGATCCGGTGGTGTGGTTCGACACCGAGGACGGCCGCATCTTCAGCACGCGCCGCACGGCGGAGGACGGCCAGACGTGGCTGACGTACGCGCCTGCGGACAACGCGCGCATCATCCAACAGCTGATGTCGCAGGTGCAGCCGTATCTGCAGTGATCCGGCAGGGGGGATTGGGTAGGAGTACCTGTCCTTGCCGGAAGTGCTCAACTGCACGTTTCGTGACCGGTAGACTGCGGCCCGGCCGTAGTCGTGACGCGGGGGTGACGTATGCCGACCTGGGACCAGCCAGTGCAGACCGGTGCTGTGGGTGCTTCCGTGGGTGGTGGAGCAGCGGCGGCGATGGGGGCGAGCCTCAACAGCAAGGACGTCGGTTCGATGGCGTCGGAAGCCAAGGAGATGCTGAAGTCGGCGAAGTCCGGCGGCTTCCGAGTGAGCGAGGACGCGGCGCAGCCGATCCGGAAGGTTCTCAAACAATTCGCCACAGAGGTTGAGGAGATGTCACGTGACCTCGTTCTCCTCACTCAGGTGCAACCGGCTCTCGGCGCTCACGAGTATGGCAAGAAAGTAGCAGAGTTTCAGCGACGTGCTACTACGGTGGATCCGACCTCCCCCGCCCGAGTGCTCGGTGCACTGCACAAGGTGCTTCTCGATGCGGATCAGGCTCTCGACATCGCGGTGAAAAAGTACCGAGAATCGGAAGAGTCTGCGGCATCTTCTATCAATTCTAAGCAGGTCTGAGTATGAGTATTGGTATGCCTAAGCGTTGGGCTTCCGCAGCTATTTCGGTGTTCGCGCTGACGATCGTGTCCGGCTGTGGTCAGTCGGAGGAGGGTTCTGCTGCACCCAACACCGAAAGTGTTGCTCCCAGCGTGACGTCTCAGGCTGCTACCAGCGCAGTTGGGGATGCGCAGTCGATTGATCTCTGTTCATTGCTGACTGAATCTGACCTGGCCGAGTACGGCACATTCGATGGACCTGAGGAGCGCGAGCTTCGCGGGTATGCGGTCTGTTCCTGGGCCGATGAGAAGGCGTCGGCCTCCGACATGGAGGCGCCCCTCATCGACCTGATGTTCATCGGGGATCGGGGAGCCGCCGACGTCGTCGATCTCGGCGATGGGCTACAGAACGGTAAGACTGAGAACACAGGTCGAGAGCTAGTCAAAACCTCTGGTGTTGACTCTGTGACCGGGGCTCCGGTCTGCGTGATTGCCATGAGCGTGAGTGACGGTTCCCGCCTTGATGTGACTGTGGGCAGGACCGCTGATCCGTGCGATCTTGCTGGGCAACTTGTCGAATTGGTCGATCCAAAACTTCCTCGGGGGTGACGAAGGTGACGGACGAACGGCCGCCCACGTCGGATCAATTTATCAACATGCCCGCGCAGGACATTCGGGCGTATCTCGCGTCGGGTAAAGAGCCGCCGGATCTGACCGATGAGCAGATGACGCAGCTCCCGCCGGGGACCGAATACTCCTACGCGCAGGCCAAGGCGCTGGCAGGCGATTCCACGTGGATCGGCAAGGTCGGCTCCTTGGCCGTGGGGACTGTCGACGCAGCCGAAGCCAGTGCGGAACGGCGCGACCGGCTCTCCAGCTACGACGTCGAGTACCGCGAGGGTCCCGGTGCGTCCGACTCCAACTATCTGGGGCATGACCACCAGACTCTAAAGACGTTCGTCGATCCCATCGACGCCAAGAACGTCACCGTTTACGCCGACACCTACCACGACCTGCACAAGTTGTTCCAGCGTCTCTCGGACGAGATGCGGGAAGCGGTGGGGAAGTCGAAGCAGGGCTGGGAAGGCGGAGCCGCCGACAGCGCCCACGGTTACTTCACGAGTCTTTCCGACTGGTCGGAAGGCAACTCGCAGAACGCCCAGATGGCGTCCGACATCATCGCCAGCGAGAGCAGCGCCGCGAGCAACGCCAAGAACAGCATGCCCGAGCCCATCCCGTTCAACATGGAACAGGAGATGGACAGCTGGGGCTACAACCCGTTCACGATGGCCGACAAGGTCGAACAGTCCATCCAGAAGATGCAGCAGAGTCAGGCCGCGCACGAAGAAGCCGCGCAGGTCATGACTCAGTACGACTTCGAGTTGCAGGAGGCGGGCAACAAGCAGCCCGTCTTCGCTGAGCCGCCGAAGTTCAATGGCGCGGGCGGGGCCAACGACACCGGCTCCAGCGGCGTCATCTCGATCAACGATCCGAGCACGAGCGCGTCCGGGTTCGTCGGTGGTCCTGTCGGTTCGGGCGGTGGCAACGTGCCCACGGGTGGCGGGCCGGTGAACGTGCCCTCGTCGCCTTCGGGGTCCGTGCCGCCTCCGGTCGCGCCGGGTGTCAGCACCGGCGTGCGGCCTCCGGGGACGACCCGGCCTTCGGGGTTGGCCCCGGGGAGGCCGACGCTGCCGCCTCCCGGGCAGCGCGGCAACCGCAACACGTTCGGGCCCGGCGGCACCGGTGGTGTCGGTGTCGGTCCGATGCCCATGGGGCCGGGCGGTGGCTTCGGGCCCGGTGGCGGCGGTGGCGGCGTTGGTGGCGGCGGACGCCTCGCCACGGGCGGTTTCGGACCCGGTGGTGGCGGCGGTGCCGGAGGTGCTGCTGGACCCGGTTCGGGCGCGGCGACCGGCGCC
>NZ_CM001466.1:3137171-3147496 GCF_000231055.2 Saccharomonospora azurea NA-128
CGGCGCGGCGGCGGCTCCCGGTGCGGCTGCTGCCGCCCGTGGCGCCGGTATGGGCGCACCGATGGGCGGCGGCGCGGGCAAGGGCGGACAGGGTGGCGAGGACGCCGAACACCAGCGTCCCACCTACCTCGTGGAAGCCGACCCCGACGACGTCTTCGGCACCAGCCAGCGCACCGCACCACCGGTGATCGGCGCCTGACCCGACACACAGACAGCGGACACGCCCTCGCGGTGTGTCCGCTGTCTCGTGCCGACCACCGTTGGCCCACACCTCCGAAAGGCACGTTTTGACACACCGCCGGCGTGGCGGCCGGACGATCGCGCTGATCTCCGCCGTCGGCATCCTGATGTCCGGATGCTCGTTCTTCGCCACGAGCAAGAACGTCAACCCCTGCAACGTCCTGACCGAGGCCGAGCTCGCCTCGTTCGGCGACTACCGCGACCACACGAGAAGCAGAATCGGGAAGACCGCGACCAGGTGCCACTGGCTCAACCACACCACCGAGCCCAACCAGACCACGCTGAAGCCGCAGCTCAACATCACCGTCAACCACAAGGTGCGATACCGGCCCGCGGATCCCGACCAAGGTCAGCGCGCCGGTAGGACCGCCTCGGGACGGTCGTTCAAGGAACGTGAAGACGACCGCACCTGCACCGTGACGATGCCCGTCTTCAAGGAGCCGTCGAGGAAAAAACAGACCGGCACGATCGACATCGGCGTGTCGATGCCGGACCCCAGGGACAACTGCCCCACGGCCCGCAGGATGGCCGAGGCCGTCGCCCCGAAACTGCACTGACGACGGCGGGGGCGTGGCCGCCACGACCACGCCCCCGCCGACACGACACTCAGTAGCGGAAGAAACGTTCCTTGCGGCCCTGCCGCACCAGCCGGAGCCACTGGGCGAACGCCTTCGGGTCGCGCTTCACGCCCACGAAGTACAGGCCGAACCGCGCCAGCTCCAACGCGCCGATCTTGCGCATGCCCGGCTGCGACAGCAGGAACCCCCGGTTGCGGTAGGTGTAGTAGCGCTTGACGTCGTTCTCCGGATCCTGGGCGTGGAAGCGGCCGCCGAGCATCGGCTTGAACTCGTCGGAGCCGTTCGGGTGCAGGTACGCGGTGCGCAGCGACGTGCCGAACGGCAGGCCCGACCTTACGAGCCTGCGGTGCATCTCCACCTCGTCGCCGCGCACGAACAGCCGCAGGTCCGGAACACCCGTCACGTCGAGGGTCGACGCCCGGAACAGGGCGCCGTTCATCAACGACGCGATGCCGGGCAGGAAATCGGTGCCGAGCTCCGCCGCCGAGCGCTTCCACGTCAGACCGCGCCGCAGCGGGAACGCGAGCGTCTCGGGAGCGTCGATGCTCGTCACCACCGGAGACACCTCGGCGAGGTTGCGACGCTCCGCCTCCTCCAGCAGCACCTGGAGCACGTTCTCGTCGGCGGGCCTGCCGTCGTCGTCGGCGAGCCAGATCCAGTCCGCGCCCATCGCCAGCGCGTGCAGCATGCCCAGCGCGAAACCGCCCGCGCCGCCGAGGTTGTGGTGCGACGGCAGGTACGTCGAGGACAGGTCGCAGTCGTCCACGACGTCCTGCGCGGGCTGGTCCGGTCCATTGTCCACCACCACGAGGTGGTCGACGGGGCGGGTCTGGGCGGCGAGAACCTTCAGGGACTCCGCGAGCAGGTCACGGCGGTGCCGGGTGACCACGACGGCCACCACCGCACCTGCCGGCAAGCGCTTCGCCTCCACGTCACGCACCGCTCGTCGCCGAGGCCTGCTCGAGCCGGTCGAGCGTCTCCTGGCTGACGTTCTCGAAGGGGTCCTTGCCCTTGTACGCGGTGAGGACCTCGCGCAGCGAGCCCCGCATCTTCATCCGGCCCTCGTCCATCCAGATGGCCGAGGTGCACATCTCCAGCAGCAGGTCGTCCTGGTGGGAGGCGAACACGAGCAGACCCGAGCGCTTCACCAGGTCCACGAGGCGGTCGCGCGCCTTGTTGAGGAACGCCGCGTCCACCGCGCCGATGCCCTCGTCGAGCAGCAGAATCTCGGGGTCGATGGAGGTCACCACGCCGAGCGCGAGGCGCACGCGCATACCGGTGGAGTACGTGCGCAGCGGCATCGACAGGTAGTCGCCGAGTTCGGTGAAGTCGGCGATGTCGTCGATCCGCTTCTCCATCTCCTTGCGCGACATGCCCAGGTACAGGCCGCGGATCAGGATGTTCTCGTAGCCCGAGATCTCCTGGTCCATGCCGACGCCGAGGTCGAACACGGGCGCGACCCGGCCCCGCACCCTGGCGGCGCCGCGGGTGGGTTCGTAGATGCCGGACAGCAGTCGCAGCAGCGTGGACTTCCCCGCGCCGTTGTGGCCGACGAGCGCCACGCGGTCGCCGCTCTTGAGCGACAGGTTGATGTTCTGGAGGGCCTCGATGATCGGGACCCGGCTCTCGGTGCCGATCTTGCCGCCGACCTTGCCGAGGACCCGCTTCTTCAGTGACCGCGTCTTGGCGTCGAAGATCGGGAAGTCGACGTAGGCGTTCTCAACGTCAATGCTGATCATGTTTGTCACACCCAATACGAGACGCGGGCACGGTAGTTGCGCATGACCACCAGAGCCAGCGCCCAGCCGACGACGGTGATGCCACCGACGATGGCGTAGTGGTGCCAGCTCACGGAGTTGCCGATGAGCGGCGCCCGCACGATCTGGATGAAGTGGTACAGCGGGTTCAACTCGGCGACCCAGTCGCGCCAGTCGGCGGTGCTTCCGAACTTGTCCTTCAGGATGTCGGTCGTCCAGACGATCGGCGTCATGAAGAACAGCAGGTTGATCAGGCTCGACACGACCTGCGGGATGTCGCGGAAGCGGGTGGAGGCGATGCCGAACAGCAGCACCACCCAGCCGGCGTTGACGGCGAGCAGGGCGAAGCCCGGGATGGCGAGCAGCACGTCCCAGTTCAGGCCCGGGTGCGTCATGCCGTCCTCGGTCATCGTGTAGTCCGGCGTCGTGACGTCGCTCCAGAAGATGGCGATCACGATGAAGTAGATGACCATGTTGTGGACGAACATGATGCTCTGTCGCCACACGGTGCGCAGTGCGTACACCGACAACGGTGCGGGCAGGTGCTTGATCAGGCCCTCGTTGGAGATGAACGTGTCGGTGCCTTCGGTGAGGCAGCCGAGGATGAAGTTCCAGACGATGAAGCCTGTGGTGATGTAGGGCAGGAAGGTGCCGACGGAGGCGCCGAACAGCTGGGAGTACAGCAGGCCCAGACCGAGCGCCGTGACCCCCATGCTGATGGTGATCCACAGCGGTCCGAGTACGGACCGCCGATAGCGCTGCTTGATGTCCTGCCAGGCCAGGTGGCCCCAGAGTTCGGGCTGCTTGAAGCCGTTTCTGAGATCCGACAGAGCGCGGCCGAAGGTCCGGCTGTCCGAGGTGGGTGGTGCCGTCTTCATCGATGTCGTCTCTGTGGGGTCGACGGTGCTGGTGGCGTGCACGGCATATGAGGGTACTTGCGTCCGCGGACGCCGATCGCGCGGTCCGCCTGAACGCGCGGCGGCGCCGGGTTTTCGGGTGTTGTCGCAGGCAGTGCGCTTGCGTGTACGGAGTGAGATCCGCGTGAAGCCGATGAGGGTCGGCGCGAGCTCACGAGGAGGTCACCACGCTGGGTCGATCGCGGGTGTACGTGGGGCACACATGCGCGGGTCCTGATAACTTCCGCCGCATGACTTCTGGAGTCCTCACGTCCAGCCTGATGGTGGACTTGCTTCAGGTGTATGCGGACCGGCCGGATCCGCGGTCCGTGGCCGTCGTGGGGAACCAGCCGCTCGCGCCGGACTCCGCCCGCGCCGACGCCATCGATTCCTGCGACCTGGTGATCCGGGTCAACGGCTTCGTGTGCGACGAGCCGGGCGCACCGCCGACGGTGGGGGCGAAGACCCACGTCGTGGTCTTCAACCGCGCGTTGCGCGCCACGAAGTTCGTGTTCGCGAACTACCGCTCACGTCTGTACCTCATGGTGGAGCCGGGCCGGTTGCACTGGGAGCCGGAGAACATCCCGGGGTGGTGGCCCGCCGATCTCGGGTTCGTGCCGGTGTCGAACCGCGAGGTGACGTTGCCGCTGTCGGAGGCGATGGGCCTGGCCAGCCGCGAGGAGGCGGCCTGGGCGACGACGGGCACGATGGCGGCGTGGATCGCGCGCACGTCGTTCCCGGACGCCGAGCTCGTGCTGTCGGGGTTCTCGTTCGTGGACGACCCGCAGCAGACGTCGTGGGAGCACGCCGCGGGCGACTCGTGCATCGTCGGTCCGGAGCACCGCATCGCGCTCGAAGGGGCGCTCCTGCAGTCGTGGCTCGACGCGGGCTCGGCCCGGCTGCTCCGCTGACGAACGCCAGCCGTTGGGATTCCACCTCTCGCACCGAAGGAAAACAGCTGAACATGACCTCGACGAACCCGCTCGCCCTGCTTCGTGCCCGGCTTGGCGACAGACTCGCGCGCCTCGTGGACTTCCGGGTCGGGGAGCTCACCCGCGGCCGGTTGGACAGCCACGAGGAGCGGATCACCGAGCAGGAGCACTGCACGGTCGACCACCGGCGGCGGCTGGACGAGTTGGAGGCCGGGCTGGAGCGGGTGCGTGGTGACCTGTTGTGGACCACGGGTGAGGTGCAGCGGCTCGTGCCGCACGTGGCGGCGCAGGAGGCGCAGCTGGAGGACCTGCGGGAGCGCATCGCCCTGACCCCGCCCGGCGATGACAAGCAGGCGGCGGAGGCGCGCACGTTGATCGAGGAGATCCAGCGTCAGCACGCGCAGATCCGGGTGCGGCTCGCGGGCATCGCGCGCTACGAGGACCGGCTGCGGGCGCTGGAGGAGGAGCGGGCGGGGCAGCCGGCGCATGACTGACCGTCGCGCGAACCCGCTCCGGCTGCGCCCGGCGGAGGAGGGGGACGCCGAGCTGCTGCTGCGGTGGCGCAACGACCCGGTCGCGCGTCGCTGGTCGCGGAACACGGGGGAGCTCGCCCTCGCCGACCACCTGGTGTGGTTGCGCGGGGTGCTCGCCTCGGACGACCGCGTGTTGCTCATCGCCGACGAGATCGAGGAGAACGCCGACACCGGGCCCACGCCGGTCGGGATGGTGCGGTTCGACCTGCTCGACGCGGCCGAGTGGGAGGTCAGCATCGCGATCGCTCCCGAGCACCGGGGACGACGACTCGCTCGTCCTCTGCTCGCCGAGGGCGAGCGGGAGCTTCGTCGGCGCCGCTCACCCGGTACCGTGCTGGCGACCGTGCACCGCGACAACACGGCGTCGGTGGCGCTGTTCCGTGCGGCCGGGTACGTACCGGAAGCCGACACCGACACCGACGGCTTCCTGCGGTTGCGCAAGGCAGTCGTGTTGGGAGATGGGTGATGACCTCGATTCGCATCGGCCGCCACGAGATCGGGCCCGACCACGAGCCGTTCGTGATCGCGGAGGTGTCCGGCAACCACAACGGCAGCCTGGACCGGGCGCTGGCCATCGTGGACGCCGTCGCGGACGCCGGGGCGCAGGCCGTGAAGCTGCAGACCTACCGCCCCGACACGATCACGATCGACGTCGACACGCCCGCGTTCCGGCTCAGCGACGACCACGAGTTGTGGAGCGGCGAGAACCTGTACGCCCTGTACGAGCGTGCGCACACGCCGTGGGAGTGGCACGAGAAGCTGTTCGCGCGCGCCCGGGAGCGTGGTCTGGAGGTGTTCTCCAGCCCGTTCGACCCCACGGCGGTGGAGCTGCTGGAGTCGCTCGACGCGCCCGCGTACAAGATCGCGTCGTCGGAGATCGTGGACCTGCCGCTCATCGAGCTGTGCGCGCGGACGGGCAAGCCGCTGGTGATCTCCACCGGGATGGCGGACGTGGGGGAGATCGACGCCGCGGTGCGTGCGGCGCGTGGGGCGGGCAACGACCGGATCCTGCTGCTGGGCTGCACCGCGTCGTATCCGGCGCCGCCGAGTGACAGCAACCTGCGGTCGCTGCCCGTGCTGGCGCAGACCTTCGGCACGCCCGTGGGACTGTCGGACCACACGATGGGCATCGGCGCTCCCGTCGCGGCGGTCGCGCTGGGGGCGTGCGCGGTGGAGAAGCACGTGACCCTGGCGCGCGACGACGGCGGGGTCGACTCGGCGTTCTCCCTGGAGCCGCACGAGCTGGCCGCGCTCGTCACGGAGACCCGGCGGGCGTGGGAGGCGTTGGGCAGCGCGTCGATCGGTCCGAAGACCAGCGAGCAGGAGGGCCTGCGGCTGCGCCGTTCCCTCTACGTGGTGGAGGACGTGACGGCGGGCGAGCCGGTCACCGAGCGCAACGTGCGCTCGATCCGGCCCGCGGGGGGACTGCCGCCCGCGGAGATCACCACCGTGCTCGGCCGGACGTTCCGGGTCGACGCGGCGAAGGGCACGCCGCTGACCTGGGACCTGCTCTGAGCGGTCAGGCGCCGAAGAACGAGCGCACGGCGTCGATCACGCGGTCGGCGTCGGCGTCGGTGAGGCCGGCGAACAGCGGCAACGACAGCTCCTGCGCGTAGTACGCCTCCGCGTTGGGACACAGTCCACGCCGGTAGCCGAGGTCCTCGAACACCGGGTGCCAGTAGGCGGGGATGTAGTTGACCTGCACGCCGATGCCCTGCGCGCGCAGGTGGTCGAACAACTCCCTGCGGCGACCGTCGAGCACGCGCAGCGGGTAGAGGTGCCACATCGGGTCGGCCTCGGCCCGGCACACCGGGGTGAGCACGCCCGCCACGTCCTTGAGCCCCGCGTCGTACCGGGCGTGCAGTTCGGCCCGGCGCCGCTTGAACGCCGCCAGGCGCCGCAGCTGGCTGGAGCCGAGCGCACACAGCACGTCGGGCAGCCGGTAGTTCAGGCCGAACGCGTGCACTTCCTGGTGCCACGCGCCCTCGTCGGGGTACCGCTGGCGGTCGCGGTCGCGCACGAGGCCGTGGTTGCGGAACGCGCGGGCGCGCTCCACGAGCTCGGGCACGGGGCTCACCACCGCACCGCCCTCCGCGGTGGTGAGGTTCTTCGTGGCGAAGAACGAGAACGTGGTGAGGTCGGCCAGCGAGCCGACGGGCCTGCCCTTCCAGCTGCCGCCGATGGAGTGGGCCGCGTCCTGCAGCAGCAGCGCGCCCACCGAGTCGGCCACGTCGCGCAGCGCGTCGAGCTCGGCGGGATGTCCCGCGTAGTCGACGGCGGCGAGCACTTTCGTGCGTTCGGTGACGGCGGCGCGCGCGGCGGCGGGATCGAGGTTGCCGGTGTCGGGCTCGGTGTCGGCGAAGACGACCTTCGCGCCGTGCAGGGCCGCCGCGGCGGCCGTGGCGACGAAGGTCAGCGGGCTGGTCACCACCTCGTCTCCCGCCCCGACACCCGCGGCGGCGTAGGCGACGTGCAGCGCGGCGGTGCCCGAGGTGACGGCCACGGCGGGGGTGCCGCCGGTGTGCTCGGCGAGGTCGGCCTCGAACCGTGTCACGGCGGGCCCGGTGGTCAGCCAGTCGCCGCGCAACACCTCGGCGACGGCGGCGATGTCGTCGTCGGTCACCGACTGGCGGCCGTAGGGAAGGAAGTCACTCATGTTCGGCGATCAGTTTCTTGATGTCGTCCGTGGACAGCCAGAGGTCGTTGGTGTCGGACCGGTAGGAGAAGCCGTCGGGCACCGCTTCGCCGTCCTCCGGCGGCTCGTAACCCCAGCCCGCGATGTGGGGCTGCACGATGTAGCGGTCGTTCAGCCGGACCGTGCGCCGCGAGTCGTCGGGCGCGATCATCTCCTCGTGCAGCTTCTCGCCGGGGCGGATGCCGACCTCGTGCATCGGGCTGCCGGGCGCGATGGCCTGGGCCAGGTCCACGAGCCGCATGCTGGGGATGCGGGGGACGAAGAGCTCGCCGCCGCGCATGAGGTCGAAGGAGTCGACCACGAACTTCACCGCCTGCGGCAGCGTGATCCAGAAGCGGGTCATCTCCTTGTGCGTGATCGGCAGCGACTCGCCCCGCTCGGCCAGTGAACGGAAGAACGGGATCACGCTGCCGCGCGAGGCCATCACGTTGCCGTAGCGCACCACGGCGAACCGGGCGGGATGCGCGGCGGCGTAGTGGTTCGCGCTGATGAACATGCGGTCGGCGCACAGCTTCGTGGCGCCGTAGAGGTTGATGGGGCTCGACGCCTTGTCGGTGGACAGCGCCACGACCTTCTTCACGCCCGTGTCGATGGCCGCCTCGATGACGTTCTGCGACCCCATGACATTGGTCTGGACGAATTCGAACGGGTTGTACTCACCGGTGTCGACCTGCTTCAACGCGGCGGCGTGGACGACGTAGTCGACGCCGTGCATGGCACGCTCCAGCCTGCGACGGTCGCGGATGTCGCCGATGAACCACCGCAGGCGGGGGTCGTCGCCGAACTGCCGGCGCACCTCGTACTGCTTCAGTTCGTCGCGCGAGAGCACCACGAGCCGACGGGGGTTCAGTTCGGCGAGCGCGTAGTCGATGAACGCCTTGCCGAACGAGCCCGTTCCCCCGGTGAGCAAGATGCTGGACCCGTCGAGCTCGGCCATCCCTACCTCCGCGATGTTGCGATGTTGCCGACCGACATCATGTCACTCATGCCGTCATCGCCGACCGTGAACGTCGTCATCCAGGCACGGGCCTCGTCGACCAGATTGCCGGGCAAGGTGCTCCGCGAGCTGGGTGGGCTGTCGGTGCTGGGCTGGGTGATCCGCGCGGCCCGGGCGACGCGGGGTGTGGACGACGTGGTGGTCGCCACCTCCGACGGAGCCGACGACGACGCCGTGGCCGAGGAGGCGCGCCGCCACGGCGCCGAGGTCGTGCGCGGCCCGCTCGACGACGTGCTCGCGCGGTTCCTCCTCGCGTGCGAGGAGCATCCGGCCGACGCCGTGGTGCGGTTGACGGCCGACTGCCCTCTGCACGACCCGGCGCTGCTCGCGCAGGTCGTGGGGATGTGGCGGGCCGAGCCGGCCCTCGACTACGTGAGCACCACGCTGCAGCGCACGCTGCCGCGCGGGTTCGACGCCGAACTCGTGCGCGTGCCCGTCCTCGTCGAGCAGGCGGAACGGCCGGAGGGACCGCATCGGGAGCACGTCACCTACGGCGTGGCGAACGACGTCGAGACCTACGCCTGCGCCGGGGTGGTGGTGGCGCCCCGCGCCGACGACCTGCGCGTGACGCTGGACACCGAGGACGACTGGGCGCTGCTCGACGCGCTGGTGCACGCGTTGTCCCGGCGGCACGGAACCGGCCCGTTCGCGTGGCGGGACGTGGTGGCGCTGCTGCGGGAACGCGCGGACCTCGTGGCGTTGAACGCCCACGTCGAGCAGAAGGAGGTCGCGGCATGACGCACCTGCTGTTGCGGGCCGACGCCTCACCGACGATCGGCGTCGGGCACGTGTCGAGGATGGTGGCGTTCGCCGAGGAGGCGAGCGCCCGGGGCTGGCGCGTGACGTTCTCGGGCACGTTGACGGGCGCCGACTGGTTCGCCGAGCGACTCGACGGCCTGGGTGTCGTGGTCGTTCCCGCCACCGATCCGCGCGACGAGGGCGCTCTGCCCGCGCTGGCGCGTGCCGTCGAGGCCGACGTGGTGCTGGTGGACCACTACGGCATCGGCGAGCAGCGCGCGGCACTCCATGCCGACGGCGTGGTGCTGGTGTCGTTGGAGAGCCGCACGTTCGGACGCAGGCAGGCCGACGTCGTGGTGGAGTCGGAGCTGCACGATCTGCCCCGGCCCGACGACGGCTCCGCCGTGGTGCTGCGCGGCGCGCGGCACGCGCCGCTGCGGGAACAGGTTCGGCAGGCCAGGAGGCGGCGGGCGGAGTCCCACGAGGACGGTGACCCGCCCCGGATCGTGGTCGTGCTGGGCGGTGGAGCCGTGTGGCGGGAGGAGGTCACGCGGGTACTGCGGGTGCTGCGCGACACCGGGCTGCCGTTCGAGGCGGAGGTCGTGGCGCACGGTGAGCCGGAGGTGCCCGAGCCGGCGGACGGACAGTGTTTCTCGGTGTCCACACCGGACACGCGCTTGCCGGACCGGCTCGCCGAGGCCGATCTGGTCGTGAGCGCGGCGGGTGTCACGTTGCTGGAGGCGTGCTGCATCGGGGTGCCGACGGCGCTGGTGTTGCTCGTGGACAACCAGGAGGCGGGCTACCACGCGGCGGTCGAGCAGGAGCTCGCCGTGGGGCTCGGGTGGGCTCACGAGCTCGGCGCGTCCGGCGGCACGTCGGGTGGGTCGGAGGCGGCGACCGTGGTGGCGGAGCTGCTCGCCGATCCCGCGCGGCGCCGGCGGATGGCGTCGGCCGCCGCC
>NZ_CM001466.1:3147596-3155382 GCF_000231055.2 Saccharomonospora azurea NA-128
GCGCCGGCGGATGGCGTCGGCCGCCGCCGAGGTCGTGGACGGCCGGGGAGCGGCACGCGTGCTCGACGCGGCGGCACGGGCGGTGCACGGGGACGCGCGCTGACCTGCCAGGAGCCGCACACACACCAAGAGGGCCGCCCGAACCGCGGACGACCCTCTCGCTGAGGCTCACGAGCTCCGAAGCTCAGAGGTACTGGCCGGTGCTGCCCAGGCTCGGACCGTGGGACTCGCCACCGTGGTGACCGCCCTGCGGCAGGCCGCGACGCATCTGCTCCAGCTGCACCCGAGCCGCCATCTGCTGGGCGAACAGGGCTGTCTGGATGCCGTGGAAGAGGCCTTCGAGCCACCCCACGAGCTGGGCCTGAGCGACCCGCAGCTCGGCGTCCGACGGCGTGCTGTCGTCGGTGAAGGGGGCGACGAGCCGCTCCAACTCCTCCTGCAGCTCCGGCGCCAGCGCCTGCTCCAGCTCCTTCACCGAGGTCGAGTGGATCTCGCGGAGGCGATTGCGGCTGGCGTCGTCGAGCGGTGCGCTGCGCACCTCCTCCAGCAGCTGCTTGATCATGGTGCCGATCCGCATCACCTTGGCGGGTTCCTCCACCATGTCGCCGACCGACTCGGCCTTCTCCTGGTCGGCGTCGAGGCGGGCGGCTCCCACCGGCGATCCGTCCGGCCCGACCACCACGACGTGCTGCGACCCGTCCAGTTGCTTGTTGTGTGCGTTCGGCTCCGTCATGGGCTCCATCCTGGTTGTTGCGGGACGCCTCGCTCCGCCATCCAGGATAGTGGCGCTTCGGCGTGATCCGGCCTCAGCAGCGGCGCCGGACTCATCGACTCCAACCCCGAACGCACTGCGAGATTACTGGTCCGTACGGTGTCCGCATGGCGTTCGACGTCGCTCGGATACGTGGGTTGTTTCCCGCTTTGGGTGACGGCTGGATTCATTTCGACGGTTCGGCCGGAATGCTGGTGCCCGAACAGGTCGCCTCGGCGGTGTCGACGGCGATGCGGGCGCCGGTCTCCGGGCCCGGCGGGACGTTCCCGGCCTCCGAACGCGCGGAGAGCATCGTGGCCGCCGCGCGGCGGGCGATCGCCGACCTGGCCGGTGCGGAACCCGAGGGTGTGGTCCTCGGTCCGAGCGCCACCGTGCTGCTCGACCGGCTGGTGGACGCGCTGTCGGAGACGTGGACGCTCGGTGACGACGTCGTGCTCTCCCGACTCGACGAGCAGGCCAACATCGCGCCGTGGGTGCGGGCGATGAAGCGGGTCGGCGGCACGGTGTCGTGGGGCGAGATCGACATCGAGACCTGCGAGCTGCCCGCCTGGCAGTACGAGGAGCTGGTGGGGCCGCGCACGAAGGCCGTGTCGGTGACGTGCGCGTCCGGGTCCGTGGGCACCCGCCCCGACGTGGCGACCGTCGTGGAGATCGCCAAGAAGGCCGGCGCGATCGTGGTCGTCGACGCGACCTACGCGGCGCCGTTCGTGCCCCTCGACCTCGACGCCCTGGGCGCCGACGTCGTGGTGCTGTCCGCGCAGGCGTGGGGTGGCCCCGCGGTGGGAGCGCTGGTCTTCCGGGACCCCGGGCTGCTGGAGCAGATCCCGTCGAGGGCGCTCGACCCGCTGGCCACCGGAGCCGAGAGGCTCGAACTCGGACCGCACGCGTACCCGCTGCTGGCGGGCGTCGTGGCGTCGATCGACTACCTGGCCGGGCTCGACGACGCCGCGGCGGGCTCCCGCCGGGAACGGCTGCTCACGTCGTTGGGCTCGGCGAAGTCGTACCACGCGGGCCTGCTCGCGCAGCTGTCCACCGAACTGCACGCGCTGCCACACGTCATGGTCATCGGCAGTGCCACACGACGGATCCCCACCCTCGCGTTCACCGTCGCCGACCGCAAGGCCGCCGACGTGGCCCGGCACCTGTCGTCGAGGAACGTCTGCGCGTTCGCCGACGAGGGCAGCACCGGGGTCTTCGCCGCGCTCGGTGTGGGCGAGGTCGGTGGCGCCGTGCGCATCGGCCTCGCCCACTACTCGAACGTCTTCGAGGTCAACCAGCTCGTGCGCGTGCTGGAGGAACTGGGCTGAGCGTTTCCTCGGGCGCTCAGCGCACCGTCAGCAGCACCTTCCCGAAGACGCCGCCCTCCTCGAGCGCCCGGTGCGCGTCGCTCGCGCGGGCGAGCGGGAACGCCTCGCCGATCACCGGCTGCACCACGCCCTGTTCCACCAGCGGCCACAGGCGTTCCCGGACGTCCTCGACGATCGCGGCCTTTTGTTCGAGCGACCGGGAACGCAGGGCCGTGGCGGTGACGCTCGCGCGCTTGCGGAGCATCTTCCCGAGGTCCAGCTCGGCCTTGCGGCCGCCCTGCATGCCGATGACGACGAGCCTGCCGCCGTCGGTCAACGTGTCGACGTTGCGCTCCAGGTACCGGGCGCCCATGTTGTCGAGGATGACGTCGGCGCCGCCGTACTCGGCCTTGACGACCTCGACGAAGTCCTGCTCGCGGTAGTTGATCGCGAGGTCGGCGCCGAGCCGGCGGCACCGCTCGGCCCGCTCGTCGGAGCCGACGGTGACGGCGACCGTGGCGCCCAGGGCCTTGCCGACCTGGATGGCGTGCGTGCCGATACCGCCCGCGCCCCCGTGCACCAGCAGTGTCTCGCCCTCGGCGAGGCGGGCCGTCATGACGAGGTTCGACCACACCGTGCACGCCACCTCGGGCAGAGCCGCCGCGGCGACGAGTTCCACCTCGCCGGGCACGGGCAGCAGCTGCCCCACGGGCACGGCGACCTTCTCCGCGTATCCGCCGCTCGTCAGCAGAGCGCACACCTGGTCGCCCACCTGCCAGCCCGTGACTCCCTCGCCCAGTTCGGCGATCGTGCCCGAACATTCCAGCCCGAGGATGTCGCTCGCGCCCGGCGGGGGCGGGTAATGGCCCTGTCGCTGCAGGAGGTCGGCCCGGTTCACGGCACTCGCCGCGATGTCGACGACGACCTCGCCGGGGCCCGCGCTCGGATCGTCGACCTCGGTCAATGTCAGGACGTCGGGGTCACCCGATTCGTGGAGCATGATCGCGCGCATGCGTCGACTCTATGTCACCGTACGGACGCCGGCCGAACACGTTCCTACCAATGGTCCTTGATTTTCTGCGCGGAAAGCACAAAAGTGACCCGTCACTGTGACGAAGGGGAATTGCATATGTCATCTCTGCGATCGAGGTTGAGACCGGCCGTCGCCGTCGCGGCGTGCGTGAGTCTGGCGTTCGTCGGCGCGGGTTCGGCGATGGCCGCGCCGAAGGCCGACTCGAAGCTTCCCGACCGGTTGACCAAGCAGGTCAACATCCAGAAGATGAACCGGCACCTCACCGCCCTGCAGCGGATCGCCGACACCCACGACGGGAACCGCGCGTCGAGCACGGAGGGCTACAACGCCTCCGCCGAGTACGTCGCGACGAAGCTGGAGCGGGCCGGGTTCGACGTCACGCGCCAGGAGTTCCCGTTCTACTACTCCGAGACGCTGGCCGAGAAGCTCGTCGCCGACGGCACCGAAATCCCGGTGACGATCATGAGCTACAGCCCGTCCACCGAGGAAGGCGGTCTCACCGCGCCGATCGCCGCGGTCGCCCCGGACGACACCCCGGGCTGCGAGGCGTCCGACTACGGCGACGTGACCGGGGCGATCGCGCTCGTGCAGCGCGGCTCGTGCTCGTTCTCGGAGAAGAGCGTGGCCGCCGGTGAGGCGGGCGCCGTGGCCGTTCTCGTCTACAACAACGAGGACGGGCCGGTCAACGGCACGCTCGGCGAGGTGAACGACGGGCACGTGCCCTCGGGCGGCATCACGCAGGCCGACGGCGAGGCGCTGGCCGCGCTCGACGGCCAGGAGATCACCCTGGAGCTGCGCGCCCTCATGGAGGAGCGCACCACCTACAACGTGATCGCCGAGACGCAGACCGGCCGCAAGGACAACGTCGTGATGGCGGGTGCGCACCTCGACAGCGACCCGGCAGGCCCCGGCATCAACGACAACGGCACCGGCTCGGTGGCGTTGCTGGAGACCGCGCTCTCGATGGGCTCGAAGCCGAAGGTCAACAACGCGGTGCGGTTCGCGTGGTGGGGCGCCGAGGAGTTCGGCCTCGTCGGCTCGACGCACTACGTCAACTCGCTGTCCTTCGAGGAGCAGCTCGACATCGCCCTGTACCTGAACTTCGACATGATCGGCTCGCCGAACGCGGGCTACTTCGTGTACGACGGTGACGACTCGGCGCAGGAGGGCTCCGGCCCCGGCCCGTACGGTTCGGCCCAGATCGAGCGGGCGTTCGTCGAATACCTCGAGAACGAGGTCGGCGTCGCGACCGGTGAGAAGGACTTCGACGGCCGCTCCGACTACGGCGAGTTCATCGCGGTGGGCATCCCGGCCGGTGGCCTGTTCACCGGTGCCGAGGGCATCAAGACCGAGGAGGAGGCCGCGCTGTGGGGCGGCACCGCCGGTGAGGCGTACGACTCCTGCTACCACCAGGCGTGCGACGACCTCGGCAACGTCGACCGGGTCGCGCTCGACCGCAACGCCGACGCGATGGCGTACGTCACCGCCACGTACGCGCTGAGCACCGAGGACATCAACGGCATCGCGCCGGAGGCCCCCAAGAACCGGGCCAAGATCGCCGAGCAGCGCGCGGCCCAGAGTGTCCTGGCCACCACCGCGGCGCACGGTGACGCCGTGACCGCCTGATCGGCGCTGGTCGCACACACGTCAGCCCGGGTGCGGGTGGCAGCGCACTGCCTGCCCGCACCCGGGTTGCTTACCGAGGTTTTCGTGCGAAATGCGGTTGCACCGGAGGGACGGGCATTCGCCCGAACGCCAGCGGCGGATCCGGACGTGATGCCAGATGCGAAGACAAGCACTTCTCGCGTCCCGGACTGCCCTTCTTCACGACCGGCCGGATCAAGCCACCTCGGCCGTGGGGCTACAGCTCCCGCCGTCAGTGCAACGGGACGGTCAACCGCGTGGAATCATTCGTCACCACACCACCTGACCTTTCCCGGGGGCCGATCGGACCGGGACTTCGGTGAAGGCCCTTGTCCGGTCCGGCCGAACCGTTGACACTCGACTGCCCGATCCGGAGCGTCTTCACACCCACTTTCGCCAACGTTTCAGCGACGATTTCTTTCGACGATTCCCGAATGGGGATGCCGTTCTCAACGGTGTGATCGCGGGTGTCTACTCTGCGTGTTCATGGGCGAGAGAAACGGCGAGGCGCAGTGGTTGAGCGACGAGGAGATGACGGTCTGGCGCTCGTACATCGTCTCGACGCTGATGCTCCGGCAACGCCTCCACCGGGAGCTCGTCGACCAGCGGGACGTGTCGCTCATCGACTACGAGGTGCTCGTGTGCCTGTCGGCGGCCGATGGCGGCGCGATGCGCATGACCGAACTCGCCACGATGCTCGGCTCCACCAAGAGCCGGTTGTCCCACCAGATCGGGCGCATGGAGGCGGCGGGCCTCGTGCGGCGGTTGCGCCAGTTCGGCGACCGCAGGGGTGTGGCGGCGCAACTGACCGAGGAGGGCGCGCGCCTGTTGGAGCGCTCGGCGCCGGTCCACGTGGACGGTGTGCGCGCGCACTTCGTGAACCTGCTGACCGACCAGGAGCAACAGATCATGGGCCGCGCGTTCTCGCGTGTCCTCGCACACCTGTCGGAGCTGGCGGACTGAGACGTTAGGCTAGGGCCCGCAGGGAAGCGTGGCAGAGCGGTCGAATGCACTCGCCTTGAAAGCGAGCGACGGGCAACCGTCCGGGGGTTCAAATCCCTCCGCTTCCGCACGTACTGACCAGGGCGAACACTGTCGGGCGGGGTCGCTTCCCGTCGATCGGTGTTCGCCCTGTGTCGTATCGCCTCAGCAGTTCCGGTAGCGCGCGTAGATCAGTCCGCTGTCGAAGGTGCGCTGCTCGACCAGTTCGAGATCGAGGCGCACGCCGTCGGGGAAGAACCGCTTGCCGCCGCCCACGACGCTGGTGGTGACGAGCAGGTGGTACTCGTCCACCAGGCCGGCGGCGATCGCCTGGGCGGCGAGGTTCGGGCCGTCGACGGTGAGGTCGTGCTCGGCCTCGGCCTTGAGCGCGCGCACCGCGTCCGGGTCGAACGTCCGCTCGATCCGGGTCTTCGCGCTGGACACCGACTCCAGCGTCGTGGAGTACACGATCTTCTCCGCGGCCTGCCAGTCGCGGGCGTACTGCCGGATGTGCGGCGGCACGTCGGCTTCCTGGGGCACGGTCTCCCAGAAGACCATCGTCTCGTACATCCGCCTGCCGTAGAGATAGGTGCCGACCGAGCGGAAGACGTCGCCCACGAAGGTGTGCACCTCCTCGTCCTCGGCTCCGGTGCCGATGCCGCCGTCCGGTGCTTCGACGTAGCCGTCGAGCGAGGAGACCATCGAGTAGACGAGCTTGGCCATGGGGCTCCTTCGGGTGTGAGCGCGGTGGTTCGTGAGGTGTGACCACAGTGGGGCCCGGAACTCATCGGCCGGCCGGAAAGTGCCGCTCCGGGCTCAGTCGTCGAGGAGGCCGAGTTCTCTCGCCCGCCGGACGGCGGCGTAGCGGCGGTTGACGCCGAGTTTGCGCAGGATGCCGCGCACGTGTGTGCGGACGGTGTTGACGGAGACCACCATGGCCTCGGCGATCTCCTCGGTGGTGAGCAGGTCGGTGAGGTGGCGCAGCACCTCGCGTTCGCGGGCGGTGAGTGCCTCGACCGGCGGTGTGGGGGGAGTCTCGGCGAGTCGTCCCAGCCAGTACTGGGTGCCCCTCGGGTCGGTGGCCAGCACGTGGCGCACGTCGGGTCCGGCCTGGCGGAACGGCAGCCGGAGCCGTTCGGGTGCGGCCAGCCGCAGTGCGGTGTCGAGCACGGGCGCGCTGCGAAGCGGTGAGCGGTGTCGCAGGCGGCGTTCGGCTTCCACGAGCAGCGCCGCCACGCGCGGCCGCAGGGCGACGGACCCGTCGGCCACCGTCGCCAGGATCTGCTGTGCTCGGCTGTCCTCGTTGCGCCGGAGGTGTGCGGCAGCGCGCACGGCCGCCGCATCGGGATGCGCCGCGGGGGCCGGGGCGCCGTCGACCCGGCCGAGCGAGCCGAGTTCGTGCAACGCCAGGTCCGGGTGGCCCTCCACGAGGGCGAGCCGCGCCGCTTCGACCCGCAGATGGTCCGCCGCCCAGGGGTCGGTCGGAGCGGCCTCGGTGAGCGCGGCGTGCAGGCGGCTCGCGGCCGCGGCCGGATGTCCCTCGGCCGCCTCCACTCCGGCGGTGATCCGGTGGGCGAGGTGCCGGGTGAGCGGTTCCGGCGCGGGTTCGGCCGTCGTCGCGTGGCTCCACGCCGTGCCCGGGTCGCAGCGGTCGAGGGCCACCAGCGCGAGTGCGATGTGCGCGGCGGCGTGCCCGTCGAACGGCGATGTGTGCCGTGTCAGGGCGGTCAGCGATTCGGTGGCCGTGTGCTCCGCTCGCGTCAGGTAGCCCTCGACGGCGTCGGTCAGCGCGAGGTGTGCGAGGCAGTCGGCGTGCACCGCGGCGAGTGTCCGCCCGTCCGGCCGCGCCGCCGTGTCCTCCAGCACCGCCCGGGCGAGGTCGAAGTCCCCGTGCCGTAGCAGCGCGACACCGCGGGCGACACGCACCAGTGCGGGGAGTGTCCCGGCCGGGTGGAAGGCCCCGGTGCCCCCGAGGTCCCGTTGCGCGGCCTCGGCCGAGGCGAGCGCCCCGTCGGCGTCGGCGGTCAACCGGGCCCGCACGGCGTCGAGCGCGGTCACGCACGCCCGCAG